>NZ_JADDIL010000025.1:0-113696 GCF_020826795.1 Microtetraspora sp. AC03309
GGATCAGCCGGACCGGCCACGAGTATCCCGTGCAGCCGCCGCCGATCATCGAACCCATGCCCGAGCCGTTCGCCCCCAACGGCTGGACCGGCCCCAACGAGCGCGGAGCGGCCAACACCCACCCGGCGAGCGGGCCCGAGGCGAGCGGTTGCGAGGCGTGTGCCACGGCAAGCGGGGTCGAGACGTGTGGTTTCGAGGCGGGCGGTTCCGAGACAACAGGACCCGAGGCAGATGGGCCCACGGCGGGTGGGTCGCAGGCGGGTGTGTCCACGACGGGTGGCAGCGGTGTGGGGGGACAGGTGATCGGCACGCCGGACCTCTCGGCCGCTGGCCATGACGGGGACAGCGGGATCGGCGGCCAGGTCGGCAGGGGGTTCGGAGGCGGGAGCGGCGGACACGGGCTTGCGGTCAGCGGGTACGGCGCGGGCAGCATCACCGATCCGGCCAACGACGAACTTCCGCACCTGCCGACCTGGAACGACGAACCCGCCTGGTGGGAAGAGCCCGTACAAGATCGAGCAGAACGGGCCGAAGCCGAGACGCCACCTGTTCCGCCATCCGACCCGGCGGACGATATCCCACCCTTCTAGGGCGAAAGTGGATCAAGGGGGCTCGGTGCGCGGCGTCTGGCATGTGTCATGTGATGCTGACGCAATGACTGATCGACGCGAGGTGGTCATCGTCCGCTGGCCAGGTCGGAGCCCTTCGACCGCTGAAGGCGGGCTGGCCGAGTTGCTGGCGGCCTACCATCTGCGGACGGAGGCCGAGAAGGGCGAAGCTGTTACCGATGTGGACGGGTTGCCGGAGCGCTACGAGGCGGAGGTCCTGGACCCACGAGTCGCGTTCGTCGATGATGCGGTGCTGGTGGCGATGAGCGGAGATACCGCCGTGGGCTGCCTGGTGGTGACCGCCCCCGTCGGGAGACGGTCAGAGATCAAGAGGCTTTGGACGGATCCGGCACATCGCGGCCAAGGCATCGGGTCCGGCCTGGTCAGCGCCGCGCTTGCGCATTGCGCGGACAGCGGCGTCCGCACGGTGAGGCTGTCGGTGTGGGAATGGCGGGCAGATGCCGTCACCCTGTACAAGCGGCTCGGTTTCACCGTCACCGAGTCATGGGACGAGCGGGATCAACTGGTGTGCATGGAGCGCACGGTGTGAGTCGTCATGGTTCCTGTGATCAACAGAACGCGGGGGACTCGCGAGTACCGATTCCCTCATAGTGACAACTGGGACCGCCGGTCCGGTTCCGGACGGGCCGCGCCCGCGGTGTCCTGGTGAGCCCGAACGGGACGTACCGGAGGCGGCGTCAGGGCGAGAACCGGTAACGCAGGAGGAGGCCCACACGGCGGATCGGGGGGATCAGTTTCATGATCCGGCAGGCGATCCGATAGTGCGGTGGCAGCCGGTCGATCCAGGGCAGGTCCACGGCGGCCAGTTCGGTGAGCAGGGTGAACCGTGGATCCCAGCTCTCCAGCCGGCGGGGGTCGTCGAGGCCCCAGGTGAGGATGACGCCGGCGGCGCGTAGGGCCCGGTTGAACCGCTGGGCCCGTATGCCGAGCGGGCTCACCGCGTCGAAGAGGAACTGGCCGCGGGGGAAGCGGTCGGCGATCCGATGGACGAGCGCCTCCATGGTGGGGGCCGTCAGGTACATCGTGAGCCCCTCGGCCACGACCAGCGTGGGGCGGTCCCCGGGGATCTCGGCCGTCCATCCCGGGTCGGTCACCGAGGCGCCGATCAGCCGACAGCCGGCGCGTTCGGGATACAGGCGGCGGCGCAGCTCGACGACCTCGGGATAGTCCACATCGAACCACCGGACGTCGGCGGGAGGGGCGACCCGGAAGACCCGGCCGTCGAGGCCGCAGCCCAGATGTACGACGGTGGCGTCGGGGTGGGCGGCGAGGAACTGGGCGGTCCACTCGTCGAGCTGCCTTCCCCGCATGGCGACGCCGGTCGCCTCACCCCGGCTCAGGTGGAAGCGCGTGAAGTCGTACGCGATGCGGCGGACCGTCTCCTCCGCCATCGTGTCCCCGAGGACGGGGTGGTCCGAGCGGCTGTCGAGTGCTCTGCCGTACAGGGTGGCGAGGAGGGTCTGCCGCGCGCCGGTGAAGGCGACCTTCTCGGTGGTCACCCGCGCGTGATACCCGGGACGGGCGCATTGACGCGATCCCGGGCGGGGCGTCCCGGAACCGGTTTCCGAGGGTCGGCGCGACGGGTTGGCGCGACGGGTCCGCGCCCGGGGCCGCGTCCTATTGTTGGCGCATGAGCAAACACTTTGACGTGGTCGTGCTGGGCGCCGGCCCCGGGGGATATGTCGCTGCCATCCGCGCGGCCCAGCTCGGGCTCAAGACGGCTGTGATCGAGGAACGCTACTGGGGCGGCGTCTGCCTCAACGTCGGATGCATCCCGTCCAAGGCGCTGCTGCGCAACGCCGAGCTGGTGCACCTGTTCGCCAACGAGGCGAAGACGTACGGCATCCGCGTGGACGGCCAGGTCGGGTTCGACTACGGGGTGGCCTACGAGCGCAGTCGCAAGGTCGCGGACGGCCGGGTCAAGGGCGTCCACTACCTGATGAAGAAGAACTCGATCACCCAGTTCGAGGGCCGCGGCCACTTCACCGACGCCCACACCCTGCAGGTGGCGTTGAACGACGGCGGTTCGGAGACGGTGACGTTCGGCTCCTGCATCATCGCGGCCGGCGCGACGCCGAGGCTGCTGCCGGGGACGTCCCTGAGCGAGCGGGTCGTGACGTACGAGGAGCAGATCCTCAGCGACAAGCTGCCGGGCAGCATCGTGATCGCCGGAGCGGGGGCGATCGGCGTGGAGTTCGGCTACGTGCTGAACAGCTACGGCGTGGACGTGACGATCGTGGAGTTCTTCGACCGGATGGTCCCGCTCGAGGACGCGGAGGTGTCGGCCGAGCTGGCGCGGCGCTACCGGAGGCTCGGCGTCAACGTCCTCACCTCCACGAGGGTCGAGGGCATCGACGACACCGGCGACAAGGTCCGGGTGACGGTGTCACACGACGGCAGGCAGCAGGTCCTGGAGACCGACAAGGTGCTGCAGGCCATCGGCTTCCAGCCGAACGTCACGGGATACGGCCTGGAGAACACCGGCGTACGGGTGACCGACCGGGGCGCCATCGACGTGGACGGCCGGTGCCGCACCAGCGTCCCGCACATCTTCGCCATCGGCGATGTCACGGCGAAGCTGATGCTGGCGCACGCGGCGGAGGCCATGGGCGTCGTCGCCGCCGAGACGATCGCGAACGCGGAGACCATGGAGCTGGACTACGTCATGATCCCCCGGGCGACGTACTGCCAGCCGCAGATCGCGAGTTTCGGCTGGACCGAGGCGCAGGCGCGCGAGCAGGGCTTCGACGTCAAGGTGGCGAAGTTCCCCTTCAGCGCTAACGGCAAGGCGCACGGCCTCGGTGACACGGTCGGCTTCGTCAAGATCCTCAGTGACGCGCAGTACGGCGAGTTGCTCGGAGCGCACCTGATCGGGCCCGACGTCACGGAGCTCCTGCCGGAGCTGACCCTGGCGCAGCAGTGGGATCTGACCGTCAACGAGGTGGCGCGCAACGTCCACGCGCACCCGACGCTGGGTGAGGCCGTCAAGGAGGCGATCCACGGTCTGGCCGGGCACATGATCAACATGTGAGTCACGGGGCGTCCCGGTCGCGTTCGGCGAGCAGCCGCGCGGTCTCGTCCGACACCTCGGTGGCGAGGACCGCCGACACGACGTCGATCAGGTGGCTGGTGAAGAGCCGGTCGTCCCTTCCCTCGGGGCCGCCCGCGCGCCGGGCCAGCTCGACGTACGCCACCCGGATCGCCATGAAGCGCTGGTGCAGGCGCCGTACGGCGGTCTCGGGGAGCAGCGGGGCGACGAGCCCGCGCCAGCGGTTGACGCTCTGCGCGGGATCGTCCCGGATCCCGCCGAGCGCGGGCAGTTGGGTGCGGTGGACGAGCTGTTCCATGATCCGCAGGTAGGCCCGGCCGCCGTCGGGGTCGGCCAGCTTCGCGGCCAGGGGCCGGACGAGGGCGGCGGCCAACACGCGCCGGGCCGCGCCGTCGGGAAGGTGCTCACCCGACTCGTACGCGTCGAGCAGCCGGTGGCGGTGCGCCTCGATCGCGGGATGGTGCTTGGCGAGGACCGCGCCCAGCAGGCCCTGGCGGTCCCCGAAGTGATACTGCAGGGCCGTCGAGTTGCGCTGCCCGGCGGCGGTGTTGATCTCGCGCAGCGACACGCCCTCGATGCCCCGTTCGGCGAACAGGCGCTCGGCGGCCTCGACCAGGCTCCTGCAGGTGGCCTCCGGGTTGGGCGGCATGGCCCGGTTCCTCCCTTGTCGGCGGATGGATCACTCGTTATCGTAATCAGGCACTTGCCTGAAATGGGGGTCCGATGGCCATCGATTTCACGCTCGCTCCTGAACATGAGGAGATCCGCCGCCGCGTACGGACCTTCGTGCGGGACACGATCGTCCCGGCGACGGAGGGCCTCGACCCGGGCGGGCGGCGCGACGAGTACCTCCGCGTCATCTTCGGGCTGCGCGAGCGGGCGAGAGCCGAGGGGCTGTGGCTGCCGCACATGCCGAAGGAGTGGGGCGGGATGGGGCTCGGCCACGTCGAGCTGGCCATGGTGCAGTCCGAGGCGGCCAAGACCCGGCTCGGGCCGTGGGTGCTCAACTGCGCCGCGCCCGACGAGGGCAACATGCACACCCTGCTGCACTGGGGGAGCGGGGAGCAGAAGGAGCGATATCTGCGGCCGCTGCTCGCCGGCACCGTGATGTCGTGCTTCGCGATGACCGAGCCCGAGGTGGCCGGCTCCGATCCCACGCTCATCCGTACGAACGCCGTCAGGGACGGCGACGAATGGATCATCAACGGGCACAAGTGGTTCATCTCCAACGCGCGCCGGGCGAGCTTCGCCATCCTCATCGCGCGGACCGAGCCCGACGTGCCGGAAGGCGTCCGAGGGGCGACCACGGCCTTCCTCGTGGACCTCCCCCAGGAGGGGTGGCAGGACGTCCGCGAGATCGAGACCATGCACGGCTCGACCGGGCACAGCGAGATCGTCATCACCGACCTGCGGGTGCCCGACGGGCAGATCCTCGGCGGGCGCGGCAACGGCCACAGGCTCGGGCAGTACCGCCTCGGCCCGGCCCGGCTGGCGCACTGCATGCGCTGGATCTCCCAGGCGGAGACGGCGCTGGACATGATGGTGGACCGGGCGGTGAACCGCTACAGCCACGGCTCGACGCTGGCCGAGAAGCAGGGCGTCCAGTGGCTGATCGCCGACTCCGCCATGGAGTTGTACCAGTGCAAGCTCATGGTGCTGCACGCCGCATCGAAGATCGACAAGGGTGAGGACTTCCGCACCGAGGTGTCGATGGCCAAGCACTTCGTGGCGGGCAGTCTGGGCCGCATCATCGACCGGGCGATCCAGGTACACGGCGCGCTCGGCTACTCGACGGACACGCCGCTGGCCCACATGTTCCAGCAGGCGCGCTGGGCCCGCTTCGCGGACGGGGCCGACGAGATCCACCGGATGCGCATCGCCGAGCGGACGATCGCGGCCTACCGCGACACCGGCTCGACCAGCGCCGCGACAGGAGGGCTGCCGCTGTGACGTACCGAACCGAGGGCACGGTCGCTCTGATCACCGGGGGTGCGGGCGGCATCGGCGCCGCGGTGGCCCGCCGGCTGGCGGGGGACGGGGCGAGGCTCGTCCTCGCCGACGTCGACGACGCCGCCGGTACGGCTCTCGCCGCCGAACTCGGCGCGCTGTACACGCACTGCGACGTGTCCCGCCCCGAGGACAACGCGGCCGCGGTGGCGGCCGCGATCGAGCGGTACGGCCGGCTCGACCTCGCCTTCCTCAACGCCGGCGTCGCCTCGGGCTGCGGGCTCGGCGCGGACTTCGACCTGGCGCGCTACCGGAGGGCGATGGGGATCAACCTCGACGGCGTCGTGTTCGGCGTGAACGCCGCGATCCCGGCGCTGGTCGCCTCCGGCGGCGGCACGATCGTGGCGACCGCGAGCATGGCGGGCATCGTGGGCATCCCGCACGACCCCATCTACGCCGCGAACAAGCACGCCGTCGTCGGGTTGGTCCGCTCGCTCGCCGACAACCTCAAGCCGCTCGGCATACGGGTGCAGGCGCTGTGCCCGTCGTTCGCGGACACCGCCATCATCGGGGACAGCCGGTCCATGCTGGAGGAGATGGGATTCCCGATCCTCGACGTGTCCGAGGTCGTGGACACGTTCGTCCGGCTGCTCGACGGCGAGGGGACGGGGGAGTGCTGGTTCGTGATCCCCGGTCGTGAGAGCGAGCCGTTCGGCTTCCGCCGCGCCCCGGGGCCGCGCCTGGCGCGGAAGGACTGATCCCGCCGTGAGTCAGCGCCAGGAGAGCGCGGCCCGGGTGTCCCAGTAGGTCTCCGGGTCCTCGGCCAGCCCGGCGAGCCGCTCGTCGAGCTCCTGGTCCCACTCCACCCCGGTGGCGGTCAGGTTGCTGTGCAGCTGCGCCGTCGAGACCGCACCGCTCAGCACCACCCCTGCCCACGGCCGCGCGAGTACGGCGGCGAGCGCGACCGCGTCCGGCGTGACGCCGCGCTCGCGGGCAGCCTCGGCGAGGGCGGCCGGCGCGGCCCTGGCGGTCAGCCGCCCGTTCGCCACCGCCTCCTTGACGATCACTCCCAGGCCCGCCTCGTGCGCGCGGGCGAGCGCCGCCTCGCAGGAGCGCTCGAACAGGTTCCAGGTGGACTGCACCGTGTCGAAGACCCCGCTCTCGATCGCCCGCGCGATCGTGCCGGCCTGGCGCGGCCCGGTCGTGCTGAGCCCGACCGCGACGTGCTCCGCGCGCAGCGCGTGCAACCGGACGAGCACGTCCTCGTCGTCGAGCACCCCGCTCTCCACGGTCGCGGAGTGGATCTGGTAGAGCGAGAGGTACTCGCCGAGCAGGGCCCGGGTCTGCTCCAGTTGGCGGCGCAGCTGCCCCGCCGACAACTCCTTCACCTCGTGGTACCCGGCGTCCATCCGCCATCCGCCGACGTACGCGTAGCCCCACTTCGAGCCGATGGTCGCGGCTCCCGGGGCGATGCCGCGGTCGCGCAGCCACCCGGCGAGGAACTCCTCGGCCAAGCCGTACGAGCGGGCGGTGTCGAAGTAGCGCACGCCCGCCTCCCAGGCCGCGTCGAGCAGGGCCCAGGCCCGATCCCGCATCGCGGGGACGCTCCGGTCCGCGCCGAGATCCTCGGCCCGGCCGAGCGTGATGTACGCGGGACGGCCGACCGCGGCCAGCCCGAGGCCGAGCGGGGTCACCATCAGGCGGGTACGGCCCAGCGGGCGTAGCGCGCGTGCGTCCATGCGGCACAACATAACGCCGCGCGCAAACGATCACGGCGCGCGGCTCCCTCTGCCGGCGGGCCGTGTCGCCGGTGTTTCGGCAGCGTGGAAGGGGGAAGGAGGCGTCGTCAACCGCAATCCGGATCGGGAGAACGTGGATGGCTCCATGGCACCTTCGTGATTTGAAAGAGGACGACCTGGACCAGGTGGTCAGGGTCTGGGAGGACTCCAAGGACACGTCGGCGGATCCGATAGTGACGCTGTCGGAGGGGATCGGCGCGGTCGGGCGCGGCGCGCCCGGTGTCGTCGCGGTCGTCGGCGCCCAGATCGTCGGGGTGGCCGTCTCCTCGGCGGGCGAGGACCGGGCCTGGGTGCTGAAGCTCGCCATCGCCAGGGAATGGCGGCACCGGGGCATCGGCTCGGCCCTGCTGTCGGCGATCGAGGAACGCCTGGCCCGGCTCGGCGTGCGCCGCATCGGCGCGCTGCTGCCGGAGCACGAGGTGGGGGAGAACGCCTTCATCAACTCCGGGTACGCCCACCGGCCCGACATCAGCTATTTCGAGAAGCAGCTGCCGCTGGCCAGGGCCGAGGTCACGATCCTCGACCAGCTCGGCGGTGCCGTACCGGGGCCGCGCCTGTGGGACCGGATCGCGGGCATGGAGGCGGAGAAGGCGTTGATCGAGCGCCGCCTGGTCATGCCGCTCGAACACCGGGACGTCGCCGCGCACTACGGGCTTGAGCCGCCTCGCGCGGTCATCCTGTTCGGCCCGCCCGGCACCGGCAAGACGACCTTCGCCAGGGCGGTCGCCTCGCGGCTGCGGTGGCCGTTCGTCGAGGTCTTCCCGTACCAGCTGGCCGGGGATCCGCTGGGTGTGGCCGGTGGGCTGCGGCAGCTCTTCTCGCAGGTCGAACATCTGGAGCAGGTGGTCCTGTTCTTCGACGAGGCGGAGGAGATCGCCTCCGAGCGGCGCGATCCGAGCTCGCTCGCCCACCGGGTCACCAACGAGCTGCTCAAGCTCATCCCGGTCTTCCGGCAGCGGGACCGGCGGCTGCTGATCTGCGCGACCAACGCCATCGGCAGCCTCGACTCGGCGTTCCTGCGACCGGGCCGGTTCGACTACCTGATCCCCGTCGGCCCGCCGGACGCGGCCGCGCGCCGGGCCATCTGGGCGCGCTACATCGGCGCGGACCGCCTGGCGCAGGTGGATCTCGACGTGCTGGTGGAGGCGAGCGACCGGTTCACGCCCGCCGACATCGACTACGCGGCGCGTACGGCGGCGCAGACCGCGTTCGAACGGCACCTCGCGCAGGGGTACGACCCGCGGCCCGCCCGGCTCACCGACGACTACCTGGACGCGATCGGGAGCACCCGCGGCACCCTGACGGACGAGGACATCGACGCGTTCGAGCGCGACCTCAGGATCGCGGCTCGGGTATAGCGGCGGGGGCCACCGCAGGGGTCACTGCGGGGAAGAGGCGCGCGGCGTTGTGATGGCAGGCGGCGCGCAGCCAGTCGTCCCCGAGCCCGAGCCCGGCGAGGGCCTCTAGGGCCTCCGCGTACGGATAGGGGATGTTGGGGAAGTCGCTGCCGAACAGGATGCGGTCCTGGAGATCGAGCAGCCGGGGCAGCTCCGCCTTCGGGAACGGCGTGGCCTCCTCGGTGAACCCGGTGAAGGCCATCGTGGTGTCCAGGTGGACGTACGGATGGCGGGCGGCCAGGTCGAGGAACTCGGCGTACTCCGGAAGACCCATGTGAGCGACGATCAGCCGCAGTCGGGGATGCCGGGCGAGCACGGCGCCGATCGGGCCCGGCCCGGTGTGCCGTCCCGGCGCGGGCCCCGAGCCGCAGTGCGCCACGACGGGGACTCCGGACTCCGCGAGCACGCCCCAGACGTCGTCGAGGAGCGGGTCGCGCGGGTCGTACGCCCCCACCTGGAGGTGCGCCTTGAACACCCGGGCGCCCGACTCGATCGCCTCCGTGACGTACCGCGCGGCGCCAGGCTCAGGGAAGAAGGTCGCGGTGCGCAGGCAGTCGGGCGTGCGCCCGGCGAAGCCCGCGGCCCAGCCGTTCAGCCAGGCCGCCATGGACGGCTTGTGCGGATAGAGCATCGAGGTGAAGGCCCGGACGCCGAACGAGCGCAGCCGCTCGACCCGTTCGTCCTCCTCCATCCGGTACGTGATCGGCCAGGGGCGGCCGGTCAGCGGGCCCACGGCGTCGAAGTACGCCCACACCTTGGACAGGACCCGTTCCGGCATGAAGTGCGTGTGCACGTCGATCAGCCCGGGTAGGCCCAGACCCTGCCAGAACGCGGTGACCCGGTGAATCTCCTCCGACTCCGTCATAACGCCTCACGTTAGCTCGAACCGGGACCGGCCCGGTGTCTGCGCACCATGCCCGCCGCGAGGGGAGCCTCGGCGAAGTCCCCGGCGGCGATCCGCGCCGCCACGGTCCGGCGTACGAGCCGGTCGGCCAGGCGCGGCGCGTGCCTGGCCACCATCATCTCGACCCGTCCGCGGGCGGTGGTGGCCACGTCACGGGGCGCGCGGCGCGCCGTCAGCGCGCCGACGACCGCGTCCACCACGCCCTCCACCGGCTCCGGCCTGGACACCGCGTCGAGGGACAGGCCGGCCCGCCGGGTGCTGTCGTGGATCGGGCTGCGCACCATGCTCGGATAGATCGTCGTCACGCCGACGTGCGTTCCGACCTCGAGCCGGAGCGCGTCGGCGTAGGCGGCCAGCGCGCGTTTCGAGACGCCGTACGCGGCGGCGAGCGGCAACGGCAGGACCGCCATCCGGGAGGCGATGAAGACCACCCGCCCCCTCGCGCGTACCAGGTGCGGCATGAGCGCGGCCGTGACCCGCCAGGCGCCGACGAGGTTCAGCCGCAACTGCGCGTCCACTTCCTCGTCGGGAGCGAGTTCGGCCGGCGCCGGGCCGCCGCGGCCGGCGTTGTTGACCAGCGCGTCGACGCCGCCGAGGAGCGCCACGGCCTCCTCCACCGCGGCGTCCACGGACGTCTGGGACGTGATGTCGCAGGTGATGATCGGTACGCCGGAGTCCTCGGGGCGTACGACGTCCAGCCCGACCACGTGCGCGCCCGCGTCGACGAAACGTTCGCTCATGGCCCGGCCGAAGGTGCCGGCCGCCCCGGTGACCAGGATCCTGCGACCGGCCAGGCCACGCCCGGGGGAGGAGCGCCCGGGGGAGGAACGCAGCTCTTTCCTCATGATCCGGAGGTACTCGTCGATGTCGATCCGCATGTGCGGCCTCCGCTCGCCCCATCGGGCCCGGGCGTTGGCGAGTTCGGCGGAGGCGACCTTCGAGGCCGCCTCCGGACCCGGCGGCCGGTACGTCCCGGCGCGGAGGGCGGCCACCAGCCGGCCCTGCGCCTCGACGACCGGCAGCGCCGACCCGGTGGACTGCATCAACCCGACGTAGCTGAGCGACGTGTCGCCGACGGGCAGGACATGGCGGTACAGCAGCAGCCTCGCCGGATCGGCCACCGTGTCCGCGTCGAGGAACGGCACCACCGCGCGGTATCCAGTGCACCAGATGATGTGGTCGACCTCGTCCACCCGGCCGTCGGTGAAGTGGACCCGCGACCCGTCGAGACGGGAGATGCCGTTCCGGGCGAGCACCTTCCCGGCGGCCACGAGCGCGGGTACGGAGTCGCTCAGGGTGGGGTGGTCCTGGAGCAGGCCCTGCCGGGGCGCGGGAAGGCGTGGTCCCGCGGGCTTCCTGTCGGCGACCCTGAGCATCGTCTGCGCGATCACCTGCCGTACCCGCCAGGGCAGCAGGGCGGCCAGGGCGCCGTTGAGCTGGTCGGAGGGGCGGCCGAGCAGCCGCTTGGGCACCACCCAGACCCCTCGCCTGGCCGACAGCAGCACGGCCGAGGCGTGGCCGGTCAGCTCAGCGGTGATGTCCATCGCGGAGTTGCCCGTGCCCACCACGAGCACGCGCTTCCCCGCGAACTCCGCCGGGGTGACATAGCCGTGCGCGTGGGACTGGGTGCCGGTGAACGACCCGTTGTACGGCGGGTCGGGATAGCGCGGCACGTGGTTGTGGCCGTTGGCGACCACGAGATGCTCGACCGTCTCGTGGCCGCGCCCGCCGGGGCCGTCCAGGACCAGCTCCCACCCGTCGCCGGAACGCCGCGCCGACTCGAGCGTCGTACCGAACCGGAACCGGTCGCCCACCCCGAAACGATCGGCGTACGCGAGCAGGTATTCCAGCATCTGGGCCCGGGTCGGATAGTCCGGCCAGTGCGAAGGCATGGGGAAGTCGGAGAACTGCGTGCGCGGCTTGCTCGTGTTGAGGTGGAGCCCTTCGTAGGCGGCGGTGCCGTCGTCCAGCCGCCACAGGCCGCCGAGCGCGTCCGCGCGCTCGATGCCCAGCACGGGGACGCCCGCCTCGATCAGCGCCTTGACCGTGGCTATCCCGGCGGCGCCGCCGCCGACGACGGCGGTCATGCCCGGCTTCCTGGAGTCCATCACGCAGCCTCCGATTAATCCATCGACTGATGGAATATTAGCGGGATGCGGCGTTCGCGCCAGGGGGTGCGTAGAGCAGATCGATCAGCCGATGGGCGTAGGCGCGGAACTCCCGCTTCTCGCGGGCGACGGCCACGGCCCCCGCGCCCGCGGCGGTCAACGCCGCCACGTGTCCGTGCGCCGCCCACACCAGACCGCGCACGGTGACGTGAGGGGTCGGCTCGACGATGAGCCCGCGGGCGGCCGCGTCCAGGAGCGCCTGCTCGATCTCGTGGTAGATCGGCAACGCGTACGCCTCGTCCAGCGGCGCGTGGCGGGTGGGGTCCAGCCAGCGCCGGAGCCACAGGAACGTGGTGTGCGGATGCTCGTCCAGGAAGTCGACGAACGTGTCCACCAGGCCGTGCACGGCGCCGACCAGCTCCGTGGGCGACGCCGAGCGCGAGGCCTCCGCCACCGCGCGGACCGAGGGTTCGAGGGTCGCGCGCTCCAGTTCGAAGACCCGGGCGAAGCACGCCTCGCACAACGACGCCTTGGACGGGAAGTGGTGGTGCACGCTGGAGACGTCGATCCCGACCTGACCGGCGATGTCGCGCATGGAGACGCCGTCGAACCCGCGCACGGCGAAGAGCTCGGTCGCCTTCGACAGGATGCGCTCGGGCGTGGCCGGTGCGGAAAGGTCGCGTGGCGGCCGCCCACGGCGACGCGCGCGGGGCGTGGAGACGTCTTCCTCGCTCGTCTTCATGCCTCAAGTCTGGCCGCGTTCGCGCCGGCCCCGCAATCGATCGCCCGCTGGATTACCGTCGGCCGGTCAGCGGTAGGGCACGGGTCCACAACATCCACCCCAGCACCGCCCAGTACGCGCCGGCGAGCAGACCGCCACCCAGGCTGGACAACGGAATCGTGCACAGCCAGGTCAGCGGCAGCGGTACGGCCAGAGCGAGGGGGAGGCGCCGTCGGCGGCACACGGCCACGGCCACGGCCACGAGACCGGCGAACCACAGCAGGTTCGCCGGGATGGCGACCGCGGCGAAGAAGGAGGCGTCGTGCCCGAGGACGTTGGAGATGGTGCCGACCGCGGCCAGCAGCACCATGCCCGTGACGGCGACCAGCGGCCACCAGCGGGAACCCGCCCATCGGGCGACCGTGAGGACGACGGGGATCTGCAGGATCAGCAGCGCGGCGAGGCAGGCGAGGGTCACGTGCTCGACGCCGACCACCGTCTCCTCACCTGAGGGGGTGTGCACGAGCTGCAGCGTGCCCGCGACGAGGGAGGCGATCGCCGTCCCCACGGCGCACAGGGCGAGCGTCCGGGAGGTCCCCGCCGGATCCTGGGAAGCGGGGGAGTGGGAAGCGGGGGAGCGGGAAGCGGAGGTCGGAGAAGTCATGCCTCCAGCGTGCTCGGACGCGGCGTCGCGCACATCGCCGTCACGGCGCGCGGATCTCATCCTCACGGCGCGAGCCGGCGCGACCTGAGGATGACCCCGGCCACGTCCGGCGGGGGACGTCGCGGGTGACGGCAGCGGCTACGGTGGCCGCGTGGATCCCCTCTCCCGGCTGGCACACGTCCCGGCCCGGCCACCACGGTCGGACTATTGGCTCGCCGCGTTCCTCGGCGTGTGGGCACTGGTGGAGGCGGTCGCTCTGCCCGGCCCCGGCCCTCTCGCGGTACGGGTGCTGTTCGCCCTGGTGGTGTCGGCACCCCTGGTGCTGCGCCGCAGGTTTCCGGTGCCGGTCCTGCTCGCGATCGCGGTCGCGCTGGTGGTCCGGGCGTACTTCGCGACCACGTTCGAGCCCGGGGCCACGCCGTTCCCGGCGCTGCTCGTCGCCACGTTCTCATGCGGCCTGTACGCCCGACCGGCCTGGCTGGCATGGGGCAGTGCCCCGGTCGGGGCGGGCGCGATCGTCGCGGCCACCTATCTCGACTACTACACCGGCGCCCCCGGGCCCGGCGACTACGCCCTGCTGTCGTTCTTCTGCCTCGGGAGCTGGGCCGGGGGGCGGGTCATCCGGATGCGGGTGGCGCAGGCCGAGGAGGCGGCCCGCAGGAAGGACGAGGCCGCCGCCCGGTCCGTCGCCGAGGCCGCCGCCACCGAACGAGCACGCATCGCCAGGGAACTGCACGATGTCGTCGCGCATTCGCTCTCGATCATCGCCATGCAGGCCGGCGCCGCCGAACGCCTCATCCACACCCGTCCCCAGGCCGCCGAGGAGCATGCCCGTACGGTCCGGCGCACGGCCCGCGAAGCATTGATAGAAATGCGTCGTCTGCTCGACGTCCTGCACGAGACGGCCGAGTACCATCCGGTGCCCGGCCTGTCGGATCTCACCACGTTGATCGACGAGGCGCGCGAGTCCGGCACCGGTGTGGAGTTCGTCGAGGTCGGCGAACGCCCCTCGCTCGCACCCGGTTTGGAGCTGTCGATCTACCGCATCGTGCAGGAGGCCCTGACGAACACCCGGCGCCACGGTCGGACGGGACAGGCCCGGGTGACCATCGCCTATTCGGACTCGGACACCACGGTCACCGTGTCCAACCCGGATCCGTCCCGGGGATCGATCCCGTTCCGTGCGGGCAGAGGCCTCACCGGAATGCGCGAGCGCGTCGGGCTGCACGGCGGATCACTCGACATCCTGCGGGACAACGCCGCGTTCACCGTCACCGCGCGGTTCCCTGCCGAGGAGCGCCCGCTGTGACCGGCACGACGATCACCCTGCTGATCGCGGACGATCATCCCCTCGCCAGGAGCGGGCTCGCGGCGATCCTCGCGGAGGAACCGGACATCGAGATCGTCGGGCAGGCGTCCGACGGCGACGAGGCGGTATTCCTCGCCCAGCGGCTCCGCCCGGACGTGGTCTTCATGGACGTGCGCATGCCCGGCGTCAACGGAGTCGAGGCGACCCGGCGCATTCTCGCCACGACCGAACGCACCCGCGTGGTCATGCTGACCACCTTCGACCTCGACGAGCACGTCTACGACGCCCTGCGGGCCGGCGCCGCCGGATTCCTGCTCAAGGACACACCACCAGACCAACTATGCAACGCCGTACGGCGATGCGCGGCGGGCGAGACGATGCTCTCGCCGCCGGTGCTCGCCCGCATGGTCGACAAGCTCGTGGCCCTTCCACCCGCGCGACACGCACCCGACTCCCGTCTGGCCGACCTCACCGAAAGGGAGACCGAGGTGCTCACCCACCTCGCCCGAGGCATGTCGAACGCCGAGGTGGGGCGGGCGCTGTTCCTCAGCGAGGCCACGGTCAAGACCCATGTGGGACGGGTCCTGACCAAGCTGGGCCTGCGGGACCGCGTCCAGGCCGTGGTCTTCGCGTACGAATCCGGACTGGCCACTCCCGGATCGCGCCACTCCGACGCCGATCCGGGATAGCCCGTGTCGGCAGCGGGTACCGCCGTCCGTCACCGAGCGAGGTCGATCTCTGACACGAGGGCGGTGAGGGTGGTGCCGAGAGGGGCGTCGAAGGTCAGGAGGGCGTCGGTGTCGCCTCGGGTCGCACCCCGGTTGATGATCGCGACGGGAATCGCCCGTTTGGCGGCGTGGCGTACGAACCGGTAGCCGGACATAACGGTCAGCGAGGATCCGAGTACCAGCAGCATGCCCGCGCGCTCGACCAGCGCGTAGCAGTCGTCGACGCGAGGTCGCGGCACGTTCTCGCCGAAGAACACCACGTCGGGCTTGAGCACGCCCCCGCAGCCGTGGCAGTCCAGGACACGGAAGGCGTCGATCTCGTCGTCGTCGATCACGGCGTCGCCGTCGGGGTTGATCGCCCCGGCCCGCGCGTGCCATCCGGGATTGGCCTCGCGCAGCCGCTGGTCGAGCGTCTGCCGGGGAGTGCGTCCACCACAGGCGAGACACCGGACGCGGTCGAGGCTGCCGTGGAGTTCGATCACGTGCTCAGCGCCGGAGGACTGGTGCAGGCCGTCGACGTTCTGGGTGATGATCCCGGCGACCAGCCCGCGGCTCTGCAGCCCGGTGATCGCGTGATGGCCGGCATTGGGGGTCGCACGGGCGATGTGCCTCCATCCCACGTGGCTACGCGCCCAATATCGCCTGCGCGCGGCGGCGCTCCCGACGAACGTCTGGTACGTCATCGGCTCGGCTTGCCGCCTGCGGCCGGTTTCTCCGCGGTAGTCCGGGATGCCGGACTCGGTGGACAGGCCGGCTCCGCTCAGGACCACCACGTCCCCGTCCGCGACGAGATCGACCAGCATGCGGAACCGAGGGAAGGCCGACATGCCCGACGAATCGAGCAGCCCACCGGACAGGCCGCCTGAATCTTCGCCTACCGCCCGAGTCATTCGTCCATGGTGCCTGACAGCCGCGCCTGTCCGGGCCCCCGGCCCCCGCCCGTCCGGCGAATTCGGGTGAGGAAGGGGGCGCGGCTTCGGCCATTCCCGATGTCACGCCGGAGGCCGTGATCCCCGTGACTTCTCCCGCCACGGTCACCCCATATCTGATCTCCCTGGGTCACACGGGGGAACAGCAGCCGGACCGGGTACGTACCTACTCGCAGGATCATGCACAATTAGGCACGAGCGCCCTTAGCTCAGCCGGATAGAGCATCGGACTTCTAATCCGACGGTCGGGGGTTCGAATCCCTCAGGGCGCGCTCATCATCCCACCCTTGACCTGCGGAAACGCAGAGTTCAAGGCCCCTCTGGGGCAGGAACCCACCCTCTACGTGCTCGTGGCGTGCTCGCGTGCACCAACCGTGCACACATCATGATCGGGAACCGACAGGTGCCGAGATGCCGGCGGTCGTCGGTTCCTATCGAACTCCTCATTCTTGGCGTGAAGCTATCCCAAGGTCGAGGAGTCCGTTATGCGAGTAGTCCTGTCGCTGAGCAGGCGCGCGGGCACATGTTGAATCCGAGGGTACGAGCAACGGCTATCAGCCTCGATCCATCGCGTGCATTCTGATCACGGATGTTCACGGGTGTCGGGCGGGTTCGGGGTGGTCTTTCAGGTGCGGGCAGCACGGTGCGCCGGGTGGCCGTCCGGTGCGGGTTCTCCGATGTCTTTCGGGTCGTGGGCGGGCAGGGCGGTCGCGCGGGTCAGCTGAGCATGCGCTGCCCGGTCGCTGTCCACAGGTCGGTGAAGTCGTCGGCCCAGCGCCGGCGTTCGGGCAGGTGGAGGGTGCGGCGGCGGGGGCCGGTGGCGATCCGGGCGGGGATGTTGATCAGGTGGCGGCGGATGGTGCCGGTGCGCGCTTTGGCATGGAAGGTGGAGGCGAGGTGGCCGGCGGCGTTCGCGGTGCATGGGTTCGGCCCGGGCCAGGACGAACGGGCTGTCGGTGAAGATGACGTGGTGGCGCCAGACGCTGAACAGTTCGGGCTGCCCCTCGGGCACACTCTTCGGGTTCAGGCGCTTGACCCGGCGCACGACCAGTCGGGCGGTGGCGTGGAATGCGCGCACGCCGCCGAACAGACGCGACAGGCCACCGTGGCGCAGCACGTCCAGGTCGTCGAGGCTGTCCGCCCCGGCCACCATCCCGCCCACGATCGACAGCGCCTTCACGTCGGCGGCCGTCCCGGCGCCGTTGGCCACGCCGACGAGTTTCACCTTCTCTCGGAGCTGCGGGCCTCTTCGTAGTCCGGCTCCGGCATCGGACCCTTCTTCTTTCCGACAGCAGGCAAGGTAATCAGCAGCACAACTGCTCCGAGGAGTGTGATGACCGCGATCCAGCCCGCGCCTACGTGCATGGCATGGATGAACGCATTATCGGCAGCCTGAGCAAGAGCGGGCCGGTGGATAGCGGTGGCGACGTGGCGGGCCTGTTCGGCGGAAACTCGCGCCTGATCCTGCACCGGACCGGGCGCACCCTCCAGCGAAGGTTCGATCGCACGTCGGTACATGATCGACATGATCGTGCCGCCTACTGCGATTCCGATCACACTGCCGGTTTGTCGCACGGTGTTGGTGACGGCCGATCCTGCACCGGCCTGTTCCAACGGCAGGTTGCTGATCAATGCGGCCGTAACGGGGCCGATCACCATGCCGATCGAGAGACCCTGTATCAACAACAGGATCTCGATCCAGACGAGTGGAGTTTGGAGTCCGAGGAACCCGTACCCGCCCATGGTCAGCGCAGCCACGGTCAGCGCCGGCACGGTGACAGGTCGTAGCGACAGGTGGCGAACCAGGCGCGAGGCAAGGGGCGCCCCCGCGAGTGCGCCGAATGCGGTCGGGATATTGGCCAATCCCGCCTTCATCGGCGAAAATCCGAGCGCGCCTTGCAGGTAGAACGCGTTATAGAAGGTGATGGCGGCCACAGCAAAGAGCAGCAATCCGAGCGCCACATTGCCGCCACCGAATGTGCGTTGCGCGAGCAGTCGCGGATCAAAGCTGGGCACCTTGACGCGCAGTTCGACGAGTACGAAAACGGCCAGCAGAACCAGACCGACAACGATCGGCGCCCAGACGTCGGTACGACTCCACACAGCCACCTGCCCCGCCCGGATCAGCCCGTAGGCCAACGCCACGAGCCCACTGATCGACAGCAACATTCCAGCGGGGTCCAGTGGTCGCCGAGTGGGGCTGCGGAAATTCGGAACCAGCATGGCGAGCCCGAGCAACGCCAATGCCGCGACCGGGACATTGATCAGAAAGACCGAGCCCCACCAGAAATGATCGAGCAGGAACCCCGCCAGTACCGGGCCGGCAGCCATTCCTACACCGGCCGACGTCGAGAAAATGCCGATCGCGGCAGCCCGCGCGGGGCCAGTAAAGGTCCACATAAGGATGGCCAAGTTGGCGGGCGTGATCAGCGCGCTGCCCACCCCCATCGCAGCTCGAGCTGCAATCAGCTGGCCCGCATCGCTTGCGTACGCCGCCCACAGCGAGGACCCGGCGAAGATCACCAACCCACTGGAAAACACAGTCCGGTGACCGAACCGATCGCCCAATGCGCCTGCAGTGAACATCAATGTGGCGAAGGCCAGAGTGTACGAACCGGTCGCCCATTGCAGCTGACCGGGATTGGCGCCCAGTCCACGGACCGGGTCTGCAAGGGTCTCCAGCGTAGTACTCAGGACGGTATTGTCCAGCCAAATCAGCAGCGAACACAACATAAGAACGGCAAGAATCAACTGCTGCCTGAACTTCGGCAACATTGGAGGCGCGGTCATGAACACCTTCGGATATCGATCGGCGGGAATCTGAACGACTGGACCATAAGCAAACTCCACGACGCTGTCAAGCTTAGAATTTCTTGCCAAGACTGTTGCGGCCGAACGGACTATATGCCCTCTGCCGGATTTGCGGACTGAACAATTCTGTGCCCTCTGGTGGATTTGCGAGTTGAAGGATTTCATGACTTCTGGAGAGTTGCGACTGAGCGGATTTCGTGCCCTCAAGTGAGCTGTCGCACCGCGTCCTGCGACCCCAGCTCGGTGCCCACGCCAAACCGCAGCTCCTGCCCGCCCAGGACTGCCGGAACACTGGCACTTACCTGACGCTTTACCGAGCACCATTTCTGCGTCACTCACTCGAGAAACTTCCGCGACGGCCCGATGTTTCGTGAGCCTGACCGGCAGATGGTGAGGAACGAAGCGTCAGAGCATGGATTGGGACGTCTCCGTCGTCGTGGTGACGACAAGGCAGATCAGATGTCGAACTCGCCGTCGCGTACGCCGCCGATGAAGGCACTCCACTCGCTCGGGGTGAAGGTCAGGACGGGGCCGTTGCGGTCCTTACTGTCCCGGACCGCGCCTCGTCGGGGTGTTGACGGGCTCGTGGTCGAGGTGCCAGCTCTCGCGGCACTGGGCCATGCGTAGTTGGCGGTTCCGCTTGGCACACGGCGGGCACTTGCTTTCGAGGGTGGCCCCGCACGGCACGTCGATCGTTTCGACCTTGCCCGTGTAGGTGTCGAGCCGCCGGAGGGCGATGGGGCGGATGCAGACGCCGTATTGCTTGGCGATCTCTTCGACGACCTCGCGGGCGAGTGGTTGGGCCATCCGCACTGCCCGAGGTGTCGCCCTGTCCGTCGTGTTGGTCATCGGTCACCGCCGCACGAGTCGAAGTCGTCGAGCGAGCCGAGGGAGTAGGCGGACTTGGAACCGTCGGCCGGGCCAAGAAGGTTGATCGAGTCGGGACCGTCGATCGAGCCGATGGAGTCGAAGCCGTCGAGCAGGATGGACGCCCTTTCGCCGCACTCACGGCACTCGACCACGCCCCGGACTGGGGACAGCCAGAGCGCGTTGGTGGTGCCGCAGGCCGCGCAGGTCAGTTCGTCAAGGCGGCGGCGCAGCGCGCCGCCGCTGTGCGTCCCCGCGCTCGCCCGCCGTCCGGGCATGCGGGCCGCCCGCCGTTACGCCACCGCCGGGCACCAAAACGTTGTGCCGCACAGGGCGCCGGACCGCCATCCGGACCGCAGGTCAGTCCCGGCTCGATTTGAGATAGCCGGTCAGATAGGTCAACGACGCGGCGATGTCCTCACCGAGGCCGTGCGGCCGGCGCAGCTCGTCGACGAAGATGGCGATGTCGGCGAGCCGCCACCAGAGAGGATAGAGAGCGAGGCCGGCCGGTGTGACGGTCCGGCCGGTGGCCCGGCTGTAGCGAGCGAGTACGTCGTCGCCGTCGCCGTCCAAGTCTTCGCCGAGCATGCGGGCGAGGGCGGGGGTGAGCATCCACAGGTCCCGTTCCGGCGGAGCTATCTGTACAGTGCCCCAGTCGATGAGCCGGAGTCCGGCCGGGGTACGCATGACGTTCCCGGGGTGCGGTTCGCCGTGCGTGACCACCCACAGCGCAACGGTGTTTCGTACCTGGTCGACCCGCCGGTCGAAGTCGGCGAGCAATCGTTGGACTTGCCCGGCATGGACGGACAGCAGCTTGCGGGCCGGCTCGGCATAAGGCCCGCGGGTCCACTCCCGATCGAGGTCCTGCAGCGCCTCCTCCAGCTTGTCCCGACCGGGCAGCACCAGGTCAGCCCGTGATGCGGTGTCCGCCACGATCGGGGTTGCCTCGTGCAGCTCGGCCAGAAGGTCGATTACCTCGACGCGGTCCTCGGGCTGGTACGCGCCGAAGTGCCCGGCGGCGCCCGCCACCATTGGAAACACCGACAGGGCGTACCGCGAGGTTAGCCGCCAGACCGCAGCGTCGGTCGCGGTCGGGATCGGCGCGAGGGCGAAGTCGAGCCCCGCGTCCCGGCGCAGTGCCAGGGCGGCACCGAGCGACTGGCCGAGCCGGTCGAACGCGCCATCACGAGCAACATCCTCGACGCCGAGGTCATCGACCTTGATGAACCACGCCGTCCCACGCTGGTCCACCACGGACCAGTGGTAGCTGCCTGCGCCCACTGGGAGGTACTCAACCGAGTGGGGCTCAATGCCCCAGCCCTCGGTCAGTGCCGCCATCAGTTCGGACTCTGCCAGACCCGCCGGTCTGTCCCTCATACGCCGGTATCCTGCCTCACTTGCCGCAGAGCTGCAGATCATTTTTAGGGAGGGCTCCTGAGGCCTTCTGACGGCGATACGGTTGCTCTCTCCTCGTCGCTTATGCCTCCGGCGAGGGCCTCGGCTCCACTCCGATAGGCCGTCCTCCTCGCCGCCCAAGTGTCCTGGCCGTTCCCGCTGAGTCAAGGGCGCCTACGGCGTCGCTTCGCGATCAGCTTCGCTGACCCTTGCCACGGCGGTCCCGTCCTGGGGATCGGCAGCTACGAGGAGGACGGGGGCGGATCAGGGGCCGGAACGCGCGCATGGCCTACCGCCGCAGGTCGTGTGCCTGATCGTCGTGCAATGAGACAGGGTGACGAGGGGTCGACCACGGTCACTGGACGATGTTGACCCGCCGACATGGCAGTCATTCGCTCTCCAGATCCACGCCGCCCATCTGCACGAGTAGGCCGTTCTGGGAGCCACCTTGGGAGCCACCCGAACGAACGATCATGAACTGAGCCGAACGAGCTTGTACCGCCCGAGTCCCGATGAACAGTGGGGCGAACGGCTCTGAACGGCCCTGGAGATCGTTTGGGGACCTACGGATCAGAAGGCTGGGCCGCATGTCCCGGCGCGGGATATATGCGGGATGATCTCCGCCGCTAGAGAGACTCGTATCGCAACGCCGCAGGTCTCGGGCGTTGGCGTCAGGAAAGAGATCATCCACTTCTGATCCGGCGGTCGGGGTTCGAATCCCTCAGGGCGCGCTGTCCACGAGCACCAGTAAATGGCCTCTGGCCAGCGGCGATGCTGGTCAGAGGCTCGTGTCCGGTGGCGTACGGCTGCGCCCGAGCGCTTGCGGGTGATCGTGCCAAATACGTGCGCAACTTTCCGACGCCTCGAGGAGTTCCTCAAGCGCAAGCGCACGGTCGAGGAGTTTCCGGGCCCCGGCTCGTGGCCGCCTCCGGATTGTCGGTGCCCGTTGATAACTATGGCCCGTTACGTTGACCGACTGACGACTATGGAGCTCCCCCATGGCTACGGCCGCCTTGAGAGACGAGAGCGCCACCAGCAGGTGCTCAGTCGAGATCGCCCTTCCCGCTCGGCTCGACGCGAGCCCGGCACGCGAGTTCGTCCGCCTCGTGGCCCGGGCCGGAGGCTGACATGGGCGTCCTCGACAACTTTCCCAAGTCCCAGGGCTACCTGATCAACTACCACATTGAGGGGCTGCCGCGTGAGCTGGTCGCCCTGTACGACGCGGGCAGCCGGCCTGGCGCCGACGAGGCCGGGCGCAGGGCGTTCGGCATGTGGGCGCAACTGCGGCTCAGCCTGGGCGACAAGGGCGGCCACGAGTACCCCGAAGAGGTGCTCCGGCTGGTGCATGAGGTGGCCGATGGCGACATCCCCTGGACGTTCGAGGACACGCGCGTCCTGTGGGAGATCGCCGACGCGCTGTCGAGTTGCGGTCACACCGGGCACGCCGAGCTGTACCGGATTCCGCTGGCCGCCATCGCGGCGCTTGGATACTCCGAGCGCCGTCAGATCCTTGGTGACGCGCCGCCGTGGCACCCCGCCCACCGCAGCCCGGGCCGGGCCGCGTTACGCAAGGACCTGAAGCGCGTCCTGACCGAGCCTCCAGAGCACGGGCCGGCTGGGGTCGTGCGCAGCCTGGTCTGGGACGGCGACCCCATCGCCCGTGCCATGGCAGGGAAGTACGCCGCCCGGCTGGCTGACCCCGCCGTGCTGCCCTTGCTGAAACACTGGACCAAGGCCAAGGCCCACAGGCCCAGCGAACCCTGGCTCGCCAAGGTCCGTACGCTGCTCACTGACGACGGTGTGGCAGTGCTGCGCGAGATCCTCTCCCGCGTGGCCACCCATCGCGAGAGCCGCGAGCCCGGCGGCAGGGTCTTCCTCGCCCGCCATACCACCCTCCCGTTGCGCGGCATGTTGTGGACCTGTGAGGTGATCGACGCGCCCTGGGTGTCTACGCTGCTCGGCGACGTCGCCATCAACTGCGGCATCGGGCGCAACGGCACCGGCGGCGCTGCCGTCTGCCGCAACGAGAGACTGGCTAACGCCGCACTGAACGTGCTGGCCAAGCGGGGCGGCCTCGACACGGTGGGCGTGCTCGCGCGCGTACGAGCCAAGCTGCGCAGACCGGCCCTGCTGGCGAAGGCGTGCGATGCCCTCGACGCGGTGGCCGTACAAGAGGGGCTGAGCCATGAACAGCTCGTCGACCGGACGGTCCCGGCCTTCGGGCTGGGCCCCGACGGGGTCCGGGAGGAGCAGGTCGGCGACTGCGTCGTCCGGCTCGACGTCGACGGGCCGGCGCTGCGGTTCGTCAACGCGTCCGGGCGCGTCGTCAAGTCGGTGCCCCAGTCCATCCGCAAGGATCCCGTGGTCGCCGATCTGAAGGCCACGCTGAAAGACCTCAAACGCACGCAGGCCGCCGAGCGGCTGCGCCTGGAGCAGATGCTCATCGTCGAACGCGAGCTGTCCTGGCAGGAGGCCGAGCAGTACTTCTTCGATCATCCGGTCACCGGCCCCTACACCCGCGCCCTCATCTGGCGGCTCCCCGACGGTTTCGCCGGGCTGCCGGTCAGGAGCGGTGGCGGCTGGGCACTGGCCGGCGCGAGCGGCAGATCCGTGCGTCCGGGCGCCGACACGCCCGTCCGGTTGTGGCACCCAATCCAGGAGAGCGCCGAGGGGGTGCGCGGCTGGCGCGACCACCTACTGCAGCGGGGGATCAGGCAGCCGTTCAAGCAGACGTTCCGCGAGGTCTACCTGCTCACCCCGGCCGAGGAGCGCACCCGCACCCACTCCGACCGTTTCAAGGGCCACTTCGTGCGCTACGGGCAGGCCAAGGCGCTGCTGGAGCAGCGCGGCTGGAGCGGGCTGTCGATCGGTCACTGGGACTACGAATGCGGTGGCGACATCGGGGCGGCCGTCAAGACGCTCGCCGGCTGGCAGGCGAGCTGGAGCATGCGGGTCGCCTCCGACCCCCAGCAGGACGCCTGGGGCACGGCCTCCTGCGCCGCCACCGACGCGATCCGGTTCCGCCACGCGGATCTTCCCGGCGACGCGCCGCTCACCGAAGTGCCGCCGCTGGTGTTGTCGGAACTGCTGCGCGACGCCGACCTCGCCGTGGGGGTCGGGTCCCTGGGGCTCGACCAGCAGGCGGCGGCCGGGCACGACGGCTACTGGCAGTCGTACGGGTTCGGCGAACTGAGCGAGACCGCTCGCACGCGGCATGACGCGCTGGCCCGGCTGCTGCCCCGGCTGAAAATCGCCGACCGAGTGGAGCTGACCGACCGGTTCCTGCGCGTGCGCGGGCAACTGCGCACCTACCGGATTCATCTGGGGTCGGGCAACATCCTTATGGAGCCGAACGACGCCTACCTGTGCATCGTCCCCGGCCGCGACCGCTCCGCCTCATCGGTGTTCCTGCCGTTCGAGGAGGACGGCGGAATGTTGTCGGTCATCGTGTCGAAGGCGTTCCTGCTGGCAGACGACACCAGCATCAGTGATCCCAGCATCACCCGTCAGCTCGTCGCTACCTAAAGCCTGTATGGAGTTGAGATCACAGGGATTGCCTGCGCCGACGGGCGGGCGCGCGACCGGGGTGCACTTGGCCCAGGAGCACAAGTGTCCGGCGGCGGGGGCGACCTTCTTCAACGGCAAGCTCGTCGAACGTCCCGACGATCCAAGGGATGTCCTCCTCACCGCTGTCGGGGTGCAGGCGTGGTACATGTCCAGGTCACTACAGCGGAGCGCGCGCACCTCACCCCATCGCAGGCTCGCGAAAATGGCCGGTAGGACCAGGGCCGACTATCCGAAATATGCTAAGCGCTCCATCTGGAATCGGTTGCCCAGTAAATGCTGATTATGGTTGCCGATCGAATGGGCGGGGTCTATTTTGATCACGATCATGTACCCCCCCACCCAAGGAGCGGTCTCAGCATGTCCGCAAACGAAAAGGACGATCAGAGCAGCACGTTCAACCGCCGCGCGCTGGCGGGAGGCTTAGCCGCCACCGGCATAGGTGCGCTGTCGCTATGGGCTGCCGAACCGGCCGCGGCCAACACCGATCCGTCCGTGTTCAGCGTAGATGTCAAGGACTACGGCGCCAAGGGCGACGGCACCACTGACGACTCCGACGCCATCAAGGCCGCCGTCACCGCCGCGATCGCCGGCCGGACCAACGGCGTGGTGAAGAAGGAGATCTACTTCCCGCCGGGCACGTACAAAGTGACCAAGAAAGACACCCTGATGTGGTCACCCACCAGCGGAAATGCCGACCAGATCTTCGGCCTGCGCTTCCGTGGCGCCGGCCCGCGGGTGACCACCATCAACTTCGCCACCACCTTCACCGCCAACAGCGACCCTCGCGAGAACAACCTGATCACGGCCGCCGTCCGGCTGCGGTACACCTATTTCCAGGACATGGCCTTCCAGTCCAACAACGCCAACAACCGCTTCGCGTATTACTGGTCGGTCGACACCATCGACAGCACCTCTCAGTATCCCGAGTACGGCAACGGCCAGAACCAGTACTTCGTCTACCAGAACGTTGAATGGAAGGGTCCCTGGGACCGGGTCATCGGCATCGACGGCGATCACGAGGCCAACAACAACAGCGAGCACCACTTCATCATGTGCTCGACCGACACCGCCTCCGTCTACACCGACGCCTTCCTGCACTGCGGAATCTCCAGTCCGTCCAGCCGGAACCAGCAGAATCAGTTCCTCAACTACTTCATGCTTTCCTGCAACTTCGCGCTCGCCGGCGGCGACTTCTTCCGCTTTGACCGGGGCGGCTCCATCAACGTGCTCGGCGGCTCCTGGTCGATGGTCGGTTCCAACAACGCCCGGTACTTCTACATGCCGCTCGCTAACGGGGAGATCAGCGCGACCCGGCTGAACGTCAGCGGCGTGCGCTTCGAACCCAAGAGTGCCAACCACAAGATCATCGACTGTAACTGGAACAACGGCTCGGTAACCTTCACCTCCTGCTCCGACATGGCCGCCCTCCAGGTCTCGACAGCCGCCAACTACAACCTGCACCGGTACGCCGCCACCTCCAACCGGCTGCCGATCGCCCGTTACCAGGACTGCACACTGGCCGGCTACCACCTGGTGGACGCCGACGGCTCCTCCCTGACGAACGGCAAGATGATCTACGAGGGTTGCCGTTTCTATCACACGACCACCGCCGTCAGCACCACCTCCGGCTCGGCCTTCCTCCGGTACGCGAGCGCCCCCGCCCGTTACGCCTTCCGCGACTCCTGGGCCACCGCCGACGTCGCCGGCTGACACCCGGGCGGACCAGCAAGGTCCATCTCGCCGCCGACCAGAAGTGCCGTCCGCCGGCGTTCGTCCTGACCGCGGGGCAGGCCGCGGACAGTCCGCAGTTCGTCCCCGTACTGGAGAAAGTACGGGTCGGAGGGCCTGTCGGCCATCCCCGCACCCGGCCCGGCGCGGTTGCCGCCGACAAGGCCTACTCGTCCTGCGGCAATCGCGCCTACCTGCGGCATCGCGGCGCGAAGGCGGAGGCCGGCGAGGTAGCTGTCAGGGGCCTTGCCGTAGCGGGTGGTGATGCCTCGGCCAGGCCTTCAGCTTGTTGATCAGACGCTCGACGGTGTTCCGCTCGTTGTAGAGGTCGGCGGACGGGCCAGTCGCCCTTGCTGCCCTTCTTCCGGCTGGCGGCCTGGTCCTTCTTCTTCGGGATGACCGCCTGAATACGCGCCCTAGTGGAGGCGCAGGGTTGCCGCCTCGATTTCCATGATCTCGGCGAGGCCGGCCATGAAGGCCGCGATGACGGCGAGCTGATCATTAGTGAAGGAGGAGGTCAGGTCGGCAACGCGGTGGTGGATGCCGGTGAACATCTCGCCCAGGTCGCGGTCCCGGTCGGGATCGGAGACAGGGTGGACCAGGGTGCGGCGTCCATCGGAGGGGTCGGGGCGACGGACGACGAGGCCCGCACGCTCCAGTCGTCGCAGGATCTGGGCGATGGCGGCTGAGGACATGCCGGTGTGCTGGGCAAGCCGCGTGGGGTTGGCCGGCCCCGTGCGCAGCAGCAGCTCGAGGCAGCGCCAGTCGGTCACGTTGATGCCGAGCCGCTCGGCGATGGCCGAGTGGAAGAGCACCACGCCCGTGCCGAGCCGGCCGCCCAGCTGGCGTCCGAGCTGTGCGCGTATCTGCTCGGCGTCTTGGCCTGGTCGCACAGCCACGAGCTCCTCCTTCGCCGCATGTGCGCAGATTTTCCCACACTCGAAAGCTTGACTCGGATCGCAAATTACCTATTAATTTTAGCTAAAACTCTTAGGTAAAGGAGCGGTTCATGCCCACCGAACCATTACGGATCTTGATCGCAGGCGGCGGCATCGGCGGGCTCTGCCTCGCCCAGGGCCTGCGCCAGGCAGGCGCCGACGTCGCCGTATTCGAGCGCGCGCCCACTGCCGCCGGCTTCCGGGAAGGCTACCGACTGCACATCAGCCCGGAAGGCAGCCACGCGCTGCACACCTGCCTGCCCGCAGACCTGTTCGCCGCCGTCGCGGCAACCTCGGGCCGACCGCCCCGAGCCATGAGTTTCCTGACCGAACGACTCGGCGAGCTACTTTCGGTCGAAGTCCTCGCCGACGATACCGAGCCCGACCCGGTGGCCGCGCACCGCTCGGTCAACCGCTACACGTTGCGGCGGATCCTGCTCCAGAAACTGGACGACATCGTGCGCTTCGGCAAGGAGTGCATCGGCTACGAGCGGCACGGCGACAACGCCGTCACCGTTCGCTTCGCGGACGGATCCACCGCCGAAGGCAACCTGCTCATCGGCGCGGAAGGCGGCCACTCGGCGATCCGCGCCCAGTTCCTGCCGCACGCCGAACGGGTAGAGACCGGCATGGTCTCCATCGGCGGGCGCCTGCCGCTCACCACCGAGACCCGACGGCTGCTCCCGCGCCATCTCGACCGCGGGCCCATCTCCGTGCTCGCTCCCCGCGGCCTCAGCATGTTCATCGCCACTCACCAGGCCGTCATCGCCGAGGCCTACCGGCATCTGGCACCACCCGACGCAGGCGACTGCGTGGTCTGGGGCTTCACCGGACCGAGTGACCGCATGCCTGTCGCCGGCCGCTCCGGGGAGGAACTGCGCCGTCTGGTTATCGACCACCTCCGCGGATGGGACCCGCGACTGCGCCGCCTGATAGAGCACTCCGACTCCGGCTCCATCAACGCGATCAGCATCCGCACCGCCGTACCCGTCAAGGCCTGGCCGCCGAGCAACGTCACCGTGATGGGAGACGCCATCCACAGCATGCCGCCCTCGCTCGGCGTGGGCGCCAACATCGCTCTTCGTGACGCCGAGATACTCACTCAGAAGCTGTCCGCGGTCTACTGTGGCGAGCTCCCACTCCTCCAAGCCGTCGGCGCATATGAGAACGAGATGCGCCAGTACGGCTTCGCCGCGGTACGGGCCTCCAACCGCGCCCTCAAACAGTCGGCGACCACGGGCGCCTTCTCCTTCGCCGCGACCAAGGCCGCACTGCGGATCCTGAACGCCCTGCCGCCGGTGAAGAAACGGGTATTCCAATAGACGCGAACAACACGATCGAGGCCTTCGTGCCACCGGGCTGTGTCGGCCACGCCGACCAGTGTTCGCTGAACGCGCCGATTGGGAACAAATCCCGATCGGCGCGTCGAGGACTGCGGGCGGCGGTGTCAGCCGAGGTGCCGGGCGAAGAACCGTAGCGTGCTGTCCAGTTCGAATGCCGGGATCTCCCCGTGCCTGCCGGGATTGCCGTGCAGCGTCTTCTCGGTTGAGGCCAAGGCGTCGAACAGCGCCAGGCCCTGAGCCCGCGGCACCCGCTCATCGTCCCACTGCAGCAGGAACTCCACCGATCCCGGCGATGATCCACAGGCGCTCGACCGCATGATGGAAGGCTTGCGCTTTGAAATCCGCGGTCCAGAAGTTCACGAAGATTCCGTGGAGCCGGAGGAGAGCATTAGTCCGGCATTGGCGCTGATCGGACGGGTCACCGGAACGGGCATGGTCGCCGACTGGCTCGAGGCGTTGCACTCTCGTGTCAGATCCTCCTCTTCCCGATGGCTTTAGGATGAGATCCGGAGTCGTCGCAGACGATGCACATGCCAGGTTACAGCTCCGCTTAATCTACTAGAATGGAGCAGCTACATGATCTACGACGTAATTGGCATGCTGTATCAGACCCTGCCTTTGACTCTCGGCGGATTGATATTTGTGGCGCTCCACCTGGTCCTACGCCGCACGCGGGCGGGCTCCCATTGTCTGCTGTTACCGGCCGTGGCTTGGTTCCTGGCCGCGCTTGACGAGTGGTACATGAACACCTACCAACCGCAAATGAATATCCGTATCGATATGCTGCCCTTCCTGGCGCTGATGGCTGTCACTACGCCGGTCGGCATTCTGCTGGCGGCTCTAGGGAAGCGTTCAACGCGTTGATCGACGGATGGTGCGTGCCGTCGCCAGTTGCAGGGACCACGCATGCCTACTGACCTGCATTGAACTATCCTGAAACCGTGATCTGCCGAGCTTTTGGTTCGCGGATTCATGAGTTCATGGGTGGGCTTCGGACTTGCTCCTCTTATGGGACGTCACTCCCAGGAGCCTGGTGCGTTCACGATGAGATCTTCAGGGCGTGGGAGCGTGGCCGGCTCGTCTTCGATGGAGTAGACCTCACGACACGAAAGATGGCCTTCTTCGACGAGGAGCAAGACGCCGTCACCGCGCCCTCGTACGTCGGCGGAGATCAGCAAGCTCTGAGGTCGCGCACCGTGGTTGAAGCATGCGAACGCACCGCAGGTAGTCTCTGAACCGAACAAATCGGCGGAGCGACGTGCGAGCTCAGAGGCCAGTGGTCTCCCCAGGCCAGGCAGCTCTGATCGACATGATCGAAGCTGGGCCTCGAGGCACGCCGTGAGCATCTGCTGGGCTGCCGTTGCCACGTACTTCGGGCCCGAGACGCACGACCCTGTCGTCTACTTCGAGAGCGACTGGGGCGAGCGAGGAGTGGACGCGTACCGGCTGAATAACCCCCGACAGGAGAACGACGATGAGCACCAGTCCCGCCTACCAGGTGACCGACCCGGCGACGGGCGAGGTCGTCGAGACCTTCGAGCCGGCGACCGACGCGGACGTCGAGGCCGCGCTGACGGCCGCCGCCGCGGCGTACGCGACGTGGAAGGACGTCCCGATCACCCGACGCGCCGAGATCGTCAGCAAGGTCGGAGCACTGTTCGCCGAGCGTGCGGATGAGCTTGCCGCGATCGCGGCCCAGGAGATGGGCAAGCCGGTCTCGGAGGGAGTGGGGGAGGTCGAGTTCTGCCAGGCGATCTTCGACTACTTCGCGACCGAGGGCCCGACGCTCGCCGCGGACCAGCCGATCAAGACGTTCTCGGGCGGAAAGGCGGTCGTGCAGAAACTGCCGATCGGTGCCCTGCTCGGGATCATGCCGTGGAACTTCCCGTTCTACCAGATCGCCCGTTTCGCGGCGCCCAACCTGATGTTGGGCAACACGATCATCCTCAAGCACGCCGAGTCGGTGCCGCGGTCGGCGCTCGCAGTCGAGCAGATCATGAAGGATGCCGGCGTGCCGGAGGGCGCGTACGTCAACCTGTTCGCGACCCACGAGCAGATCGAGACGATCATCGCCGACCCGCGGGTGCAGGGCGTCTCGCTGACCGGATCCGAGCGGGCCGGTGCGATCGTCGCGTCGCTCGCGGGGAAGTACCTGAAGAAGTGCGTGCTCGAGCTGGGAGGCTCGGACCCTTACGTGATCCTCGACAGCGACGACGTCGCGGAGGCGGCGGAGACAGCGTGGGGCACCCGCATGTACAACATGGGCCAGGCCTGCAACTCCAACAAGCGCATGATCGTGATGCACGACCTCTTCGATGACTTCGTCTCGGAGCTCACCCGGAAGGCGCTCGCGATCGAGCCGGGGTCATTCGCCCCGATGTCATCTCGGGCGGCTGCGGAGACGCTCGCGGCCCAGGTCGACGACGCGGTCAGCAAGGGAGCGACACTGCATGCAGGCGGTGTGCTCGGTGACGCCCCGGCGGCGTACTACTCGCCTGCCGTCCTCACGGGTGTCACCCCGGACATGCGGGCCTACAGCGAAGAGCTGTTCGGGCCGGTCGCCGTGGTCTACAAGGTCGGCAGCGACGAGGAGGCCCTGGAGCTGGCGAACGACACGCAGTACGGACTGGGTGGCGCGGTGTTCAGCACCGACGTGGATCGAGCCACATCCGTGGCCTCACTGCTCGAGACCGGGATGGCGAACGTGAACACCCCTGCCGGTGAAGGCGCAGAAGTTCCGTTCGGCGGGGTGAAGCGCTCCGGGTTCGGCCGCGAACTCGGTCCCCTCGGCATGGACGAGTTCGTCAACAAGCGGATGTTCTTCGTCGCAGACTGACAGCGCCGCCGCGTGATGAGGCCGACGGCTCCAGGAGCCGTCGGCCTCATCAGGCCCGCTCTCGAAACCGAGCCCTCAGCCGCCTGCCCTATCGCCGATCTTGATCAATGATCTCGGCATCAGCCTCAACTCGACACCTGTGCTCGCTCATGCACGTCCTTGAGGTCCCGGTCATTGCCGTTCCGCGGACGGAGATGCTCCTGGTCCGGCAGTGCACGACCGCATGCCGCTTCGGCTGGTAGACGCAGATCTTCAGGTCGGCCCCCTTGACGTCGCCACCGGCCTCGAAAAGGAAGCCCTTGTAGCGGAGGCGCAGTTCCACCGCGGCGGCGACCAGGAGGATCCGGCAGCGAGATCCACAGCCGTGCCGTTTGCGGGGGAGGGCCGGAAGCCGCATGGGGGACAACTCGTTGGCGACGCCGAGGACGCCTGTGGCACGGTGTGAACGTGTCCGATCAGCTCCCCCTGCCTCACACTGTGGATGAGGCGATCGCCGCCGAGCAGGCGGGCCGGGTCCTGCGCTATCTGTACTTCTGGGGCCACCAGCCCGCGCGTGACGGTGGTGTCGGTCCCGGCTGCCTCAGCCAGTGGTGGCCGGTCGCCTTCACCGAGGACGGCCACACCTTCGCCTCGGCGGAGCATTACATGATGGCCCACAAGGCATGGTTGTTCGGCGACGCCCAGACGGCCGGCAAGATTCTCGCCGCAGACCATCCGGGTGAGGCCAAGACGTTCGGCCGTGCCGTACGAGGCTTCGACGAGCAGCTCTGGAACGCCCGTCGTTTCGACATCGTGGTCCGTGGCAGCATCGCGAAGTTCGGACGGCACCCCGAGCTGAAGCGGTTCCTGCTCGCCACGAGAAAGCGGGTCCTGGTGGAGGCCAGCCCTCGCGACCGGATCTGGGGGATCGGCCTGACGGCCACCGACGAGCGCGCCGCCTCCCCGGCGACCTGGCAGGGCCTGAACCTGCTGGGGTTCGCGCTGATGAAGGCCCGCGAGACTCTTGAGACGACGCCATGAGCTTCGGCACGTATGCGCGCCGCGTGCGCGACCGGAGTCTTCCGTACGGTGTGCGCTATTCCGGCCGTTACCCGGTGAGGCCGAACTCGCCCGCGCGCAGCCCGGCCTGGAACCGGGAATCGGCCTCCAGCGTGGCCATGAGCTCCGCGACCCGTCTCCGGTAGGTGCGCAACGAGAGGCCGAGATGCCGGGCCGCGGTCTCGTCGGTGTATCCCTCGCCGAGAGCGCGGAGCACGGCCCGGCTGCCGGCGTCGAGGTGCGGCGCGTCGCCGCGCAGATAGGCGGCCAGGTCGGTGGCGCTCTCCCAGGCTGCCCGGAACAGGGCGTACACGCCGTCGACCAGGGCGGGCGAGGTGGTCACGGTGAACTCGCGCGGGCCCGGTCCGTCGCGCCCGGCGAGGATCATCACCCGCCGGTCGATGATGATCGTCTCGTGCGGCAGCGGTGCCGAGCTGATCCGCACCCGGGCGCCCCTGGCCGCGACCTGGTGGAGGTGCAGCCGTGCGGCCTCGTCGGCGAGGGCGGCCGGAGTGAGGAGCTTGTCGACCGTGAAGCCGGCCGTGCCGTTCCCATGCATCCGGTCGCTGATCGCCTGCCGAGCCTCAGGCTGGGACCACGTGTCGAGATCACGAGCCGCGCACACGAATTCGCGCTGAGTCCCGGAGAACAGGTGACCGGCCCGGGCGACGAGTTCCGCGTCACCGCGGACGGTGATGACCTGATCGGCTGTCACCCGCTCATTATGACCACCCATGAGGGGGCCCACGCGGTGGCAGCTTGCTGCCATCCCGTTGGCCCGCGCCCTCGTCCGCGCGAGGCTGACGGGCATGACGAAGAACACGAACACGGACTCGACGACCCACGCCGCCCTCACCGGCGAGTTCCTTCTCGGGGGAGACCTTCCGGTCCACCGGCTCGGTTTCGGCGCCATGCGGCTCCCGACCGGCACCTTCCAAGGGCCCGTCCGCGACCCCGAGACGGGTGTCGCGGTACTGCGCCGCGCGGTCGAACTCGGCGTGAACCACATCGACACGGCGTGGTTCTACCGGCGGCAGGGGGTGGTGGCCAACGAGTTGATCCGTACGGCGCTCGCGCCCTACGCGGACGACCTGGTGATCGCGACGAAGGTCGGGCCGTTGCTCGACTCGGACGGCGTTCCGAGTGGCGAGGCGGGCCCGGACGAGTTGCGCGGCCTGGTGGAGGACAACCTGCGCACTCTCGGTGTCGACCGGCTCGACCTCGTGTACCTGCGGGTGGGCGGCATGAACGCCCCGGGCGGCGTGTCGATCGCCGACCGCTTCGCGGCCCTCGCCGAGCTGCGCGAGGAGGGGCTGATCCGGCATCTGGGCGTCAGCAACGTCGACGCCGCGCAGCTGGCGGAAGCGCGGGCGATCGCCCCGGTGGCGGCCGTGCAGAACAGCTTCCACGTGCACGACCGGGGCGACGCCGAGCTCCTGGCGCGGTGTGAGAAGGACGGGATCGCCTTCGTGCCCTTCTTCCCGCTCGGCGGCGGGTACCGTCCGATCGACGCGGCGGCGACGGCGGCGGTCACGGCCCGCCACCGGGCCACGACCGCGCAGGTCGCGCTGGCGTGGCTGCTGGCGAGCTCACCCGCATCGCTCGCGATCCCCGGCACGGGCTCCCTCGACCACCTGGAGGAGAACATGGCGGCGGCACGGATCCTCCTGACAACCGAGGACCTGGCGGCGCTCGGGGACTGAGCGTCCAGCCGCCCGAGGCCGTCCACGAGATCGAATGCGGGAACAGGATGTCATGATCGACATAAAGTCTGGATATGGCGCTTCCTCGCGCCCCGGACTTCCGCTGACCAGGGGGAACCTGACGGTCGTTCGCAACGGACGTGCAGCGCGATTGCGGCTGCGATCCGTACGAACTCGGCCAAGTTGCACATACATTCCATCTCGCCTATAGGTTTAGGGCTTCGTCCTAATTCTGATAGGGGGAGAATTATGTACACGACCGTCGCAAGCCTCCCGGCGGGTACGCCCGGCCGGGAGCACCTGGCGGCTCTGCCGGCCATGGGCCGGTGGGCCGGGCAGGTGGACGGCACGGTGCGGGCGAGCGTCCGGTGAACATCTTCGACGAGACCGGACAGGCCGACGGCTGGGACGGGCGTGGCGCGGGTGAGGCCAAGGCCAGGAAGTCGATCGGGAAGAACGTCGTACGTCTGGTCGGAGCGGGTGCGGTAGCGGGGCTGCTGGCCGCCGCTCTGGCGCTTCCTGCCGTCGGCGGTACGGGCGCGGTGATCCTCTCGGCGTCGGACGGGCTGAACCTCAAGGCGGAGGACCTCAAGGAGCCACCGCTGGCCGAGAAGACGACGGTCCTGGACGCCAGGGGCAACCAGATCGCGCAGTTCTACGAGGAGTACCGCGAGGTCGTCCCGCTCAGCAAGGTCGCCGAGGTGATGAGGACGGCGATCGTCTCGATCGAGGACTACCGGTTCTACGAGCACGGCGCGATCGACCTCGAAGGAACCTCCCGGGCCCTCGTGAAGAACCTCGCCTCGGGCGGGGTCAGCCAGGGTGGTTCGAGCATCACCCAGCAGTACGTCAAGCAGGTGCTCCTCAACACCGCGGTCACCACGAAGGACAAGAACAAGGCGCTCGAGGCCAGCTACGGGCGCAAGCTGAACGAGCTGCGCTACGCGATGGCGGTCGAGCAGAAGTACTCCAAGGACCAGATCCTGGAGAAGTACCTGAACATCGCCTACTTCGGCGCCGGCGCCAACGGTGTGCAGGCCGCGGCCAAGCGGTTCTTCGGGGTGAACGCGTCCGAGCTGGACCTGGCGCAGGCGGCGACCCTGGCGGGGGCCGTGCAGTTGCCGAACAGCACCGACCCCGAGGCCGGCAGGAAGGCCCAGAAGCGGCTGCTCGAACGGCGCAACGTGGTCCTGGACCGGATGGCCGAGCTGAAGAAGATCACGCCGGAGCAGGCCCAGGAGGCCAAGGCCAAGAAGCTGGGCTACAAGGGCACGCCGCTGCCCGGCGGGTGCGGCGCCAGCCCCTATCCGTATTTCTGCATGTATGTGCGGAACGAGATTCTCAAGAATCCGAGTTTCGGCAAGACGGAGAAGAGCCGTACGCAGTTCCTCAACCGGGGCGGCCTGACCATCAAGACGACGATCGACCCCAAGATGCAGGCCGCGGCCGAGCGGGCGATCCGCAAGCGGGTCCACGCGTCGGACAACGCGGTCGCCTCCGAGGCGCTGATCCAGCCGGGCACCGGCATGATCAAGGCGATGGCGGCCAGCCGGAAGTACGGCCAGAACGCGCGCAGGAACGAGATGTCGTACAACGTCGTGGCCGACGCGGCCCACGGCGGCGGCGTCGGTTTCCAGGCGGGTTCGACGTTCAAGACCTTCACGCTGCTCACGGCCCTGAAGAAGGGCATGAAGATCAGCGACGGGTTCAGCGTCGGCGCCGGATACCGTGCGCCCGGGTACTACACCTTCAAGAACTGCAAGGGTGAGAACATCGGGGACCCGACGCACACCGTCACCAACGACGAGGGATCCGGCGGCTTCAAGACGCTGCAGACGGGCACCTGGGGGTCGGTCAACACCTTCTTCATGGAGCTGGAGCAGCGCGTCGGCCTGTGCGACACGGTGCAGACCGCCAAGTCGCTGGGCATCAAGCGCTCCGACGGCCTGAAGCTGCAGGAGTACGAGACCTTCACCCTCGGCATCAACGAGATGGACCCGGTGACCGTCGCCAACGCGTACGCCGCGATCGGCGCGCGTGGCAAGTACTGCGCGCCCATGGCCATCTCGCAGATCACCGACAGGAACGGCAAGGTGACCGACTACCAGCCGCAGTGCCGCCAGGCGCTGGACCCGGAGGTGGCGGACGCCGCGGCGAACATCCTGTCGGGAGTGTTCACCAAGGGCACGATGCGCGGCGTGGGCGGCATCGGCCGTGACGCGGCGGGCAAGACCGGTACCACCGACAACCAGGCCACCGCGTGGTTCGCCGGGTTCACCCCGGACCTGGCCGCCGCGGTGAGCATCGGCGACCCGCGCGGCTCGACCACGCACAAGCTGAACGGCGTCACCATCGGCGGTACGTATTACGGCGCGGTCTTCGGGGCCACCATCCCCGGCCCGATCTGGAAGGACACCATGCTGAGCGCGTTGAGGGGTGTGAAGGCCACGTCCTTCCACCCGATCAACACGTCGCGCTTCGGCGGGTGCGGCTCGCACTGCGGCGGGTCGGTCATCGGCGGCAACGGCCGCGGCGGAGGCGGCGGGGACCCCGTGACCGTGGTCCCGGCCGATATGTGACCGGCACGCCCCGCTGAACGACACAGGGCGAGGAGGACATCCGCCTCCTCGCCCTTGTCATGCGCGGCTTCCGCTACTCAGGCGCGGTGCATGACGCTCATATCTGACCCGAAGGAGCCGGTGTGCCCGCCGGTGATTCGAGCAGGGGATCAGGGTCGAGTGGTGGCACCGGTAGATTTGCCGCGGACCTGACCGGTGACATATTCACGCTCCGCCGCCTCTGGGCGGCCTTGCCATCTTTGTCCCGCCGAGGACCAGGACAGTCGAACCGTGATCACGCTGACGCAGGGAGGCTGTTCCTCAGATCCGCAGAAGTGCGTCGGCGATCAGCGCCACGAGACTGAGGACGAGCCCGCCGAGCAGCAGCCAGAATCCCCAGCGGATGAGCCGGTACTTGCGTCCCACGATCACGCTGATGCGGAGAAGCTGTTCTGAGGTCTTCCGTAGGTCCGGTTCGTGTGACCGAATGAGCGCCCTCGTGATCTCCTCGGCGGTGCCGTACTTCACGACGTCGCCGAAGTAGGCCAGGGACCCGTCCCGCCGCGGGCGGGTGAGCCGGGGATAGACGGCGCCGGCGAGGGACCCGACGGCGGCCAGTGACGCCCCCACGCCCAGCCACCACAACCACTCGACGCCGTCGTGGAGGGTGAACGGTGACCAGGTCCCGGCAAGCAGCCCGGCCGCGACGGCGCCGAGCCCGATCCCGGCGGTGCCGAGCAGCACCTGCGCCTTCGCGTCCGCCCGGTCGAGCTCCTCGCGGGCCTCGCTCAGGAGCCGTTCGCCGTGGACGCGAGCGACGTCGGTCTCCGTGGAGACGATCCGAGCGCGGCCCGTCGATCGGCCGGGTGGGCGGTCCGACAGGCAGCTCAGCAAACGTCGCAGCATGGTGGCCTCCGCGTCGGGGGTCGCGACGATCAAGCTTGACCCGTCCGCGTCGTTCTGCCAACCCGTTCGGGTCAGGTCCCTCCTCCGAAGCGGCGGCCGAGCAGCCGTCCGAACGTGATCGCGGGCGTGACCAGCATGCCGGAGCAGAAGCTCTGGCCGCAGGTGGCCGCCGCGCCGATCACCTCTCCGATGGCGTACAGGTTCGGCACCGAGGTGCCGTCGGTACGCCGTACCCGGAGGTCGGAGTCGATGTCGAGCCCGGCGAACGTGACGAGCGAGATGCCGTGGTTGCGTATCGCGTAGTACGGCGCACGCTCCAGCGGAAGCGGCAGATGGGTGCGGCCGAAGTCGGGGTCGGCGCCCGCGGCGACGGCCTCGTTGTACCGGGCCGCCGACGCGACCAGACCGGCCGGATCGATGCCCGCGATCACGGCCAGCTCCTCCAGCGTTCCGGCGGAGTGCACCCCGGCCCGCTGGTTGGCACGGGCGCGCAGGTCGTCGGGCGTCCACCCGACCACGAGCGGGCGGCCCGACCGCGTCGACTCCAGCATCGCGTCGTCGAAGACGGTCCAGAAGGTCATGTCCTCGATGCGGGTGAGCGCGCGTTCCTTGACGTCGATCGAGAGCTCGTCCTCGGCGACCCAGCGCCGCCCTCCCTTGTCGACGTAGATCTCCACGGGAGGACGCTCGGCCGCGATGAGGAGCTGCCGGTCCGACCAGTTGGCCTTCCCCGGCGTGGTCGGGTCGGGCAGCCCGCCGAACGTGGGCAGGTACGAACCCGTTCCCGCCACGGCGGCCCCCAGCTCCTGGGCGAGCAGGATCCCGTCGCCGGTCGAGGTCGGGTACGCCGCCGAGACGAGCGGCGCGCCCTCCAGCTCCAGGAACAGCTCGGGCTCCGCGGCGAAGCCGCCCGTGGCCAGCACCACGTCCCGCGCCCGCACCCGCACGTCCTGGCCGCCACGCAGCACGGTCACCCCGGTGACCGCGCCGTCGTCATCGGTGTCGAGGCCGATGACGGGGGCGTTCTTCCACAGCTCCAGCCGGCCCGTGGCGATCGCCTCGTCCAGCAGGCGCTCGAACACCTCCAGGATCGACAACGCCTCGTCGGCCCCGTAGTAGGTGCGCGCGGTCGCGTACGGCTCGTGCCCGTAGATGATCCGCGGCGTCTCGGGAGCGAACCGGAAGCCGCGGTCGTCCAGCCAGTCGATGGTCTCCGCGGCGTTCTCGGCGACGACGCGGACCAGGTCGGCGCGTGCGGTGCCCTCGCTGATCCGGTGGATGTCGGCCAGGTGGGCCTCGACGGAGTCGGTGATCCCGCGCTCGGCCTGCCGCCGTGTCCCGGCCGCCGCCATGTGGCCGCCGGAGATGTGCATGGTGCCGCCGATCCGCTGGTCCTTCTCGACCAGCAGGACCCTGGCGCCGCCGAGGGCCGCCTCGGCCGCGCAGGGAATGCCGGCGGTGCCCGCGCCGACGACCACGAGGTCGTAACTGAGTTCCACCAGTGGATCTCCTGTAGTGATGTGCGTGTTCGGTCAGGCGTTCGTGGCAGGGACGTACCAGCGCTCGGGCTCGACACCCGGCAGGCGGCGTTCCTCGATCACCGTGAGCCGGCTGAGCCGTCCGTCCTCGAAGTGCTGCCACAACCGGGTGCGGTAGTCCTCGGTCGGCATCGACATCTCGACGATGCGCTCACCCGGCCGCGTGTTCCAGCCGAAGGTGAACAGGATGGCCTGGTCACCGGCGCGGCTGGTCGTCCCCCACATCTCCTCGTCGACGAACGTGACGTCGTCGCCGTCCACGATCGCGCGGTAGTGGCGCACCGCCGGTTCTGTGCCGTCCCGCAGGTAGACGACCTTCTCCGTCCAGTCGGTGCCCTCCATCCGGCCCTCCTGCCGGCTGGCGAAGCGCTCCAGAAGGGTGCCGTCGGCGCCGAGCACGGTGTACGTGCCCTCCCATACGCCCGACATGTCGGTCAGGATGTCGGCGATCGTCATCATTCCTCCGTCTCGCTGGTGGCGGCGTCGTAGTACCAGGGCCGGGGGCCGGCCGTTTCGCGGACGAGCAGGGCGCGCCTGCGCAGGAACCGCCGGACAGAGGGCGGTCCCATCCGCGACGCGCCGAGCCCGGACATCTTGAAGGAGTTCTTCTCGGCCTCGGGGACCATGCCGGTGAGGCAGACGTCGTTGACGCTTACCCCTCCCGCGTCGATCCGGTGCCCGATCGCCATCGCCTCCTCCGCCGTACCGGCGAAGACGGCGGCGCTGAGCCCGAACTCCGTGTCGTTCGCGAGCGCGACCGCCTCGTCCTCGCCGTCGAACGTCATGACCGGGATGATCGGCCCGAAGGTCTCCTCCCGCATCAGCCGCATGGAGTGGTCGACACCGGTGACCACCGTCGGCCGCAGATAGCAGCCGCCGTCGAGGACCTCGATCGAGCCGCCGGTCCGGATCGTGGCGCCCTTCGCGACGGCGTCGTCCAGGTGCTCCCGGATGGTCGTCACCTGGGCGCCGGTGATGATCGGGCCGATCTGCCCGTCGGCGGGTTCGGGGTGGGCCAGCCGTACCCGCTCGGCCTTGGCGACCAGCGTCTCCACGAACGCGTCGGCGACGCGGTGGTCCACGTACACGCGCTCGATCGACATGCAGGCGTGCCCGGAGTTGATGGTCGAGCCCCACAGGAGGGCGGACGCGGCGCTGTCGAGGTCGGCGGAGGCGGTGACGACCGCCGGGTCCTTCCCGCCGAGTTCCAGGAACGCCGGGATGAACCGCTCGGCCGCCGCGCGCGCGACCGCGCGCCCGGTGGGCACGCTGCCGGTGAAGCACACGGCGTCCGCCGCGTCGATCATCGCCGCGCCGGTGGTGCCGTCGCCCTCGACCACTGTGAAGACGTCGGCGAGGCCGGCGGCCTCCGCGACGCACTCGCGCAGCGTCGGGATGAAGCGCGGAGTCATCTCGCTCGGCTTCAGCATCACGGCCGATCCGGCGAGGAGGGCGGGAATCACGTCGATGAGCGCGAGCTGGAACGGGAAGTTCCACGGGGAGATCGCGGCGACGACCGGGTAGGCCACCAGGTCGCCCGTCGTCCGTACCGTCGGGTCCCCCGTGGGGGAGAGGTCCGCGGGCGCGAAGGTCTCCTCGGCGAAGCGGGACGCCCGGTCGATCCCGGCCAGGACGGCGTCCACCTCGAGCACCGAGACCTGCAGGCGGCCGGTGTCGGTCACCAGTACGCGGATGAGGTCGTCGCGCCGTCGCGCGACGGCGTCGCGGAACTCCCGCAGGACGGCGATCCTCCGCTGGACGGGCCACGCCGCCCAGGCGCGCTGGCCGACGCGCAGCCGGTCCGCCTCCGCCGCGATCCTGGCGGCGTCCATCGCGGTGATCTCGTAGTCCGTCTCGCCGGTGCGCGGGTTGCGGACGGGAATCTGCTTGGTCACGTGGGGGGCTCCTCAGATCAGGCCGTCGGCGGCCAGCCGGTCGATCACGGCACGCTGCGTCGTCGCGAAGTGCGCGCGCGTGGTCTCGCCCGCCCGCACTGTGTTCGGCGGATAGAACGAGGTGCCCGCGTAGCTCGGCGCGTACAGCTCGAACCGCTGACGGGGAAGGAGGTTCATCATCTCGGGGGCCCGGCGCGCGCGGCGCAGGGCGGCCAGGTCGATCTCGGCGTTGGCCGCCATCGACTCACCCTGGCCGGCCTTGGCCAGGACGGTGCCGCGGTAGTCGACGATCTGGCTGCCGCCGTCGGCCGACTCCGCCGGCAGGCCCATGCCGTACACGCCCGAGGTGTTGGCGGACACGACGTACGCCCCGTTCTCCGCGGCGCGCGCGAGCTTGGCCACGTTCTTCGGGGACAGCAGCGCGCTGCACACCTCGGAGGAGCCGTGCAGGAACACCTCCGCGCCGCGCATGGCGAGGCAGCGGGCGACCTCGGGGAAGAGGATCTCCTCGGAGGCGATGGCGGCGAGGTTGCCGATCTCGGTCCGCGCGACGGGGAAGAGCGCGTCGTCGCCGTAGATCGACAGGTAGCGGTCGAGGACGTCGTGCGGGGTCACGGCGAACATCGAGTTGAGCCGCCGGTATCGAAGGACGGTCTCGCCGCGCGGGTCGAGGACGACCGACGCCTGGAAGTAGAGGCCGGGGAAGTGCTCGTCCAGCTCGTACGCGTTGACGCAGACGAAGAGGCCGGTGTCCCGGCTGATGTCGGCCAGCCGCGCGTACTCCTCGCCGTCGGGGGCGAGGGCCGCCCGCTCGCACCACTCGGGGAGCGGCTCGCCGATCGGATGCCCGGTGAGGAGATACTCGGGGAGCACCACGAGCTTGAGTCCTCCGACGAACCGCTGGGTCGCCGAGATCTGGTCGTGCACCCGGTCGATCGCGGCCCGGATCAGGTCGCGGCTCGCCCCGGGGCTCTCGGCCCGGTTGACGGCATGGCACGCGCTCTGGAGCGCGACCGCCCGGAAGGCGGTCACCGGCTCACCCGCAAGATCTTGACTCACGCCCCACCTCTGTTCCGCATATCGAAACACTGTTTCTGGTTGGGACTATAGGGAGAGTGTCCCGCTTTGGGAAGTCTCGCGCACCTCATTGACACGAGACTTCCGGCGCCCCTAGCGTGAAACGGCGTTCCGTAGATCGGAACATCGCGAGGACGGAGGCGTGATCTTGTCGCTTGGAGCGGTCGTCGAGGCGGTCATCGTGTGCCGGGACGTCGAGGCGTCGGCCGGTTTTCACACCCGCGCCTTCGACCTCGACGTGATCGAGCGGGACGGCGCGGAGGTGCTTCTCGGCGTCAAGGGCGTCGAAACGGGCCGGATCCGGCTCGTGCCCGCGCCCGCGGGAGCGGAGACGGCCGAGACCGCCGAGGACCCCCGGGTCTGGGACATCGGCCCCCGGTTGCTCGGCATGTACTCGCGTGACCTCGACCGGTCCGTCCGGTCGATCGACGACGCGGGCGGCCGGTCCAGGGAGCCGGTGACCTACCCGTACGGCTCCGCCTCGCTGAGCGAGTGCGTGGCGCTCGGCAGCGACGGAGTGTGGTGGACGCTGCCGAAGGCGGGCGCCGGCCACCGGCCGAGCCCCGCGCTGGAGGGCGACCCGGACCGCCTGCACGGCGAGCTGCACACGGCCGTCATCGTGCCCGCCGACCACGAGGAGGCGCTGCGCTTCTTCACCGAGGGCGGCGGGCTGACCGTCGTGTTCGACGGGGAGATGAGCGGCGAGCCGTTCGAGCGGATGATCGGCATGCCGTCCGGCGCGAGCCTGCGGCTGTCCTTCCTGGTGTCCGCCGACCAGGCCCCCGCCCGTCTGGAGATCATGTCGTTCACCGGCGTCGACGCGGCCGACCTGTCGGACCGGCCGCTCGGGCTGCGCAGGGTCGTGTTCGCCGCCGAGGACCCGGTCTCCCTGATCACCGCGCTGGAGGCGTGCGGCGGTGACCGCGTCGGCGAGCACGTCGTACGCGGACCCGGGGGCATTGAGGTGGAGCTGCGGGCCACGCCCGGAGCGGCGTCGTGACGGTGGGCCAGACGGCGGAGCGGACGGTGGAGCACCTCGGGCGCTACGACGTCGTGGTGGTCGGCGCGGGCGCGGGCGGGTTGTGCGTCGCCATCGAGGCGGCCGAAGGAGGCGCCCGCGTCCTCGTGATCGACAAGCTGCCCGACGTGGGCGGCATGCTCCACATCGCCAACGGCGAGTTCAGCGGAGCGGGCAGCCGCCGCCAGGCCGCGCACGGCATCGAGGACACCCCCGAGAGCCACTTCGCCGACGTGATGCGGCTGTCCCACGGCAAGGCGGACGAGGACCTCGTCTGGCGCACGGTGCGCGCGCAGGGAGAAACGGTCGACTGGCTGGAGAGCCTCGGCTTCGACTTCGACCCCGCCACCCCCGGACTGGTGCACGGGCACGAGGTCTACTCGGTGCCCCGGACCTACTGGGGTGTGGACCTCGGCAGGTCGCTGCTGCGGTTGCTGCGCGCGCGGCTGGAGGAGGTCGTCCGTACGGGCGCGGTGCGCCTGCTGCTGGGCACCCGGGTCGGGAGCGCCGTCGTGTCGGACGGGCGGGTGGTCGGCGTGACCGGGACGCGCGCCGACGGCGCCGAGGTGGTCGCGCACGGCGACGCCGTCGTCCTGGCCACCGGCGGGTACGACGCCAACCCCGAGGTGCGCAACCGCTTCCTGCCGCCCGGCTGCGAGGACGCGCTGATCGCCTGCCTCGACCACGCGACCGGTGACGGCCTGACGCTGGCCGCCGGGCTCGGCGCCGACGTCAGCGGAGACGGGTACTTCATCCCGGTGATGGGGCTCATCCCCGACCCCGGCAGGCCCGGGTTCGCGGTGGACTACCGGGAGGCGTTCGTCGAGGTCGCCCCGGCCTACCGGACCCCGCACGAGATCTGGGTCAACCGCGACGGCGAGCGCTTCGTGGCGGAGGACACCACGAGCCCCGAACACCGGGAGCGGGCGCTGCTGCGCCAGCCGGGGATCGCGATGCACGTCATCTGGGACCGCGCCGTCGCCGAGACCGCCGAGCCGCTGATCAGGAACGGCACGGGCGACTGGACCCGCGAGCGCATGCTGGCCGAGTGCGACGGCGGCCGGTGGATCGTCGCCGCCGACACCCTTCAGGAACTCGCCGAGCGGCTCGGCGTGGACGCCGACGGCCTGGCCGAGACCGTACGGCGTTACAACGAGTCGGTCAGGGACGGGACCGACCCCGACCACGGGCGGGCGGTCATGCCCATGCCCATCGAGGCTCCTCCGTTCTACGGGCTGACCTCCGTCGCGGCCTCCCTGCTCAGCCGGGACGGCCTGCGGGTGAACGGCGACCTCGCGGTGCTCGACCGCGCGGGCACCCCGATCCCCGGCCTGTACGCGGTGGGCGAGGTGCTCGGCAACAACGTCTTCGCCGGAGACAACTACGTCGGCGGCATGAGCGTGACGCCCGCGATGACGCTCGGGCGCGGGCTCGGAGCGACCCTCGCGCGGGCCGGACGGGACGCGGGGTGAGGGAGATCCCATGAACGAGGAACCGCTGATGGAGAGCGTCACGTCGGCGGTGCTCGGCGTGACCGACTTCGGACCCCACATCGACCTCTTCTGCGGTGAGCTCGGATTCGAGGTCGCGAACGAGGGGATCGTCCGGGCGGCCGACGCGGCCCGGTTGTGGGGCGCCGGCGTCGGCGACGTCGAGACCCGGCTCCTCACCGCCGCGGGCGCCCGTACCGGCCGGATCCACCTGCTGAAGGTGGCCGACCCGGTGGCGCCGGCGGAGCATCCGCACACGCTGGACCTGGGCCTCGCCGGCCTCAATCTCTACACCCGGGACATCGAGGCGTCCCATGACCGCCTGGTGGCCGTGGGGCATCCCTGGACCACCGCTCCGTCGACGTACGAGGTGCCGCTGGGCGACACGGTCGTGTCGGTCACGGAGGGCTTCTGCTTCGGGCCGGACGGGGTCGACGTCGTCTTCGTACAGCCGGCCAACGCCCGTGGCACGGAGGCGTGGAGCGCCGATCCGCTACGGCCCTACACGGAACTGACGTCCGTCGTGTGCCACGTCCCCGACTTCGAGGCGGAGCTGCGCTTCTGGGGGCCGGAGGGGCTCGGCCTGTCCGCCAGGTACGACGTGACGTTCAGCTCTCCGGGGCTGGAGGCGATGGCGGAACTACCCGAGGGAACCGTGCTGCGGCTCGCCTTCGTCACGGGCGCGGGGGGCGGCACCACGCGCATCGAGATGATCCAAGTCGTGGACGACGTCCGCGGGGTGGACCGGCGCCCGGCGCAGCGGCCCGCACGTGGTCTCGGGCACACCGGCTGGTCCGTACGGACCCGGGACGTCGAGGCGGCCGTGGCGCGCGCCGAGGAGACCGGGGGCCGGGTGTCGTGCCGCCCGTTCGACGCCGTCACCCCGCTGCACGGGGCGGCGCGGCTCGCCGTCGTGGACACGCCGAACGGGATCTCCGTCGAGCTCTGGCAGCCGAGCTGACAGTCCGCCAACTGGCGGATTAAACATCAGACCAATTCTTGACGCAGAGGTGGCCGGTTTCTAGGCTCCTCGTAACGCTGTTCCGCATAACGGAATTCATCCATTCGGGGGCCAGGAAACAGGAGGTGGCACGTGCGCAGGTCCACGGTTAAATGGACGGTCGCCGCGGCCGTGAGCGCGTTGGTGCTCTCCGGCTGCGCGAGCAAGGAAGAGCGCGCGGGCGCGTCGGCCCAGGCGGGCGGCGCCGGGTGGAGCGCGGGAAGCGACACCATCAAGATCGGGCTCATCGCGCCGATGACCGGTCCCTACTCGGTCCTGGGAATCCTCCAGGAGAACTCGATCCGGGTGGAGATGGACCGGATCAACCAGGCGGGCGGTGTCGGAGGGGCCAAGCTGGAGCTGGTCATCCGGGACTCCGCGCTCGACCCCGGCAAGGCCGTGCAGGCGGCCAACGAACTGGTCGGAGACGGCCAGGTGCGTATGGTCGTCGGCCCGTCGCTGTCGGCGTTCTACAACGCCGCGAAGGCCATCTACGAGCAGAACCGCAAGATCAACTGCCAGCCGGGCGTCGGCACGGGCGACTTCAGCGTGCTGAAGTACGGATTCCGCTCCCAGGACCCGAACGACATCGGCGTCAAGAAGATGATGCACTACCTCCACGGGCAGGGTGTGAAGTCCATCGGGCTCGTCTACGAGGCCGACGACACCGGCAAGGCGATCGACGGCTACATCACCGCGTCCGCCAAGGAGTACGGGATCACCTATCTCGGCTACCAGCAGACCCGCCCCGACGACCAGTCGCACCGGCCGTACGTCGACAAGCTCAAGGACGCCGGAGCCATCCTGGTCTCCAGCAACGCCAGCGGCGCGAAGACGATGGCGGCCGCGGACGAGGCGGGCTACAAGGGCGTGATGGCCGGCACCTCGGGCCTGCAGAACGTCACCTTCCTCGACGCCGCCGGGGACCTCGCGATCGGCTCGGTCTTCTCGGCCGGTAACGTCCAGTTCAACATCAGGGACCATTCCACGTGGAAGCCGGGCTACAAGGCCCACGTGGAGACGATCGTGAGCAAGTACGGAGTGGTCGAGGGGCCGAAGTCCGGCGCGAAGATGCCGAAGGGTACCGCTATCGCGGCCGACTGCGTCACCGCGTTCGCGGCCGCGGCGGAGAACGCGAAGTCGATCGACCCGGACAAGCTCGCGGGAGCGATGACGGCGCTCGACATCCCCGACTCCGCGACCCCCTCCGGCAACGCGATCAAGCCGGCGGACCACGAGTTCTACCACGTCGACGACATTCACATCTACCGCTGGGACAAGGACGCCGAAGGCTGGTTCATCACGGACGTCACGCCGAAGTCCTGACCCGCCGGCGCCCCGGAGCCGGCCTTCCGCCATCTCATTCCCCCGAGAGGAACACCCGCATGACCGTCAACGCCGGACGTAAGATCACGGCGCTCCTCGGCGCCGCACTGCTGCTCACCGCCTGCGCGAGCAAGGAAGAACGAGCCGGAGTGGCCCAGGCGTCATCCGGCGACGGATGGAGCGCCGGCCGTCCCGTCGTGAAGGTCGGCCTGATCGGCCCGATGACGGGCGCGCTCGCCGTGGTGGGCATCGCTCAGGAGAACTCGGTGAAGGTCGAGATCGACCGGCTCAACGCGGCGGGCGGTGTCGGCGGCGCCAAGTACGAGCTGGTGGTCCGCGACACCGCCCTCGACCCGGCGAAGGCCGTCCAGGCCGCCAACGAGTTCGCCGGCGACGAGAGCGTCGGGCTGGTGATCGGGCCCGCGCTGTCGGCGTTCTACAACGCCGCCAAGGGCACCCTGGAGAGCAGCAAGAAGGTCAACTGCCAGCCGCTCGTCGCCACCGGCGACTTCAGCGGCCTCGCGTACGGCTTCCGCGCCCAGGACCCGGTCAGCCTCGACGTGGCCAAGATGGTGGCCCACCTCAAGGCCGAGGGGGTCACCTCGATCGGTGTCGTCTACGAGGGAGACGACGCGGGCAAGGGCACCGCGGACGAGGTGAAGAAGCAGGCCGAGGCGGCGGGCCTCACCTGGAAGGGCTTCGAGGCCACCCGGGCCGACGACCAGTCGCACCGGCCGTACATCGACAAGCTCAAGGACGCCGGGGCGATCTGGATCTCCAACTCCTCCGGCGGCGCCAAGACCATGGCCGCGGCGAGCGAGGCCGGCTACAAGGGCCTCATCGTCGGCGGTTCGGGCGCGCGCAACATCTCGTTCGTCGAGGCGGCCGGTGACGCCGCCGACGGCACCCTCTTCAGCGCGACCTACTACCCCTATCCGAGCCGCGACAGCCGGGACACCTGGAAGCCGGGCTTCCGGCAGCACATCGAGGAGACCGAGAAGCGGTTCGGCAAGAACGCCGGACCGAAGACCGGCGCCGAGTCGCCCAAGGCCGCCGAGATCGCGGCCGACTGCGTGCTCGCCTACACGCGAGCCGCCGAGAAGGCCAAGTCGCTCGATCCCGACGCCGTCGCCGCCGCGCTCGACACGATCGAGATCTCGGACCAGGAGACCCCGTCCGGCAACTCGATCTCGCCGGACAAGCACGAGTTCTTCGGCCTGGACGACATCCACATCTACCAGTGGAAGAAGGACGACAAGGGCTGGAGCACCGTCGAGATCACCCGCTGACCGGGGGCCGTACGTGGAACGGCACCTCGTCACGGTCGGCGACCGGCAGGTCCACTACGCGCGGGCGGGGCGCGGCCGGCCGGTCGTGCTCCTCCACGCCTCGCCCGGCACGTGGCGTCCGCTGCGCGCCCTCGCGGAGGAGCTCGCCCGCCGGTTCACGGTGTACGCGCTCGACACGCCGGGACACGGCGGGTCGGACCCGCTGCCGGTCGCGGAACCCGCCATGGCCGACTACGCGGACGCCCTGGACGAGACGCTGGCCGCGCTCGGGCTCGACCGGGTCCACCTGTACGGCACGCACACCGGCGCGAAGATCGCGCTCACGCTCGCCGTCACCCGGCCGGACCGGGTCGCCTCGCTCGTGCTGGACGGGCTGGGGGTGTCCACCCCCGAGGAGCGGGCCGACCAGCTCGCGAACTACCTGCCTCCCGTCGTGCCGCGCGGGGACGGCACCCACCTCGTCGCGGCGTGGCATCAGGTACGCAACATGTTCCTGTTCTGGCCCTGGTACGACGAACGGGCCGGGGCGCGGTTGCCGGGGACGGTGCCGCCGCCGCATCACCTGCACGACGTGACGGCCGGGCTGCTCGACGCCGGCGACGCCTACCCGCTCGCCTACCGTGCGGCGTTCACCTGTGATCCGGTGCCGCTGCTCGGGCGGCTCACCGTACCGTCGCTCGTCCTGGCCGCGTCCGATGACCCGCTGCACGCGCATCTGGACCGGATCCCCGAGCCGGCCGCCCGGATCCGGATCGAGGGCCGTGTCGCCGGGGACGGTTCGCCGCGCGCGTTGGCGGCGCGCGTGTGCGCCCACGCCGCGGAGCATCCGGACGGCGTGACCGACGCGCCCGCGCCGCCACCCGTACACGTCGCCGGGGCGCTGACCCGCCGCTACGTCCCGACCCGGCTGGGCCAGGTCCTGGTCAGGTGGACGGGGCGGGAGGGGACGGGCCGGCCGCTGCTTGTCCTTCCGCCCGCTCCCGCGTCGGGCCGGGCAGCCGAGGAGGTGCTCCGCCAGGTCGGGGGGGTCACGGACAGGAGGCTCAGGCCCGCCTTCGCGGTGGATCTCCCCGGGACCGGCGACTCGGATCTGCGCGCCGACGGTGGCAGCGACCTCGGCGTGGATCTCGCGGACGTGGCCGGCGCGGTCGAGGACGTGCTGGACGCCCTCGGCCTGGACTCGGCCGACCTGTACGGCACCGGCGCGGGCGGCACGATCGCCGCGGCCGTCGCCGCGCGTGACCGGGCCCGCGTGCACGCGCTCGCGCTGGCCGCGCCGTACGCCGGAGGGACACCGGGGGATCGGCTCGCGGCACGCACGCCGTCGTTGGCGCCCGACGACCACGGCACCCACCTGCTCCGGGCGTGGCACCTGCTCCGGGACGGCGCGCTGCGCGCGGGCGGCCGGGAGAGGTTCCCGGACCCGGGGCTCCTGCACGACAGGGTGCTCGACATCGTGAAGGCGTGGCCGACGTACGGCGCCGCCTTCCGGGCCGCCGTGCTCGGCGCCGCCACCCCGCGGACCGACGGCCCGCACACGCCGGTCGTCGTGGACCCGATCTGGGACCCGTTCGCGTCCGGTGCGGAGGCCGCGCCTCCGTCCCCGTACGGCGACGGCCGGGGCGGCGTGCTCAGAATGCTCGAAGCTCTGGACGAGGTGAGAACGTGAGCCGGTACCGCTACGGAGTCATCGACTACGTGGGCGACGACGTCGGCGTACGCGGACGCGAGGAGTGGACCCTCAGCGTCGCCGAGGACGGCACCCGCACGCTACGCGCGCACTGCCGCATGTGGGACACCGAGATCGAACGCGACGTGGTGCACACGGCATCGGCCGAATTCCGTCCGCTGCGGTCCTTCATCAGCCACCGGGTGGGCGGAGAGTTCCTCGGCGAGGGCTGGTTCGTGTTCGGGGCGGAGACGCTGGAGTCGGAGTTGCTGCTGGGCGGGACCCGGCGATCGCAGCGGGTCGCCCTGACGACGCCGCCGCCCTTCTTCGTCCCGCACGCCGTGTGCTGCGACGCCTGGATCGTCCCGTCCTACGACGTGGCCGCCGGAGGCTCGCAGCGGCTCAGCGGAGGCTTCCGGTCCTCGCCCCGGCCCAACGGCGCCACCGGCCCGTACGCGGAGGAGATGAGCGACATCACCGCGACCCTCCTCGGCGAGGAGACGATCACCGTGCCCGCGGGGACGTTCCTCACCTGGCACTTCCTGCTGACCAGCGACGGCGGCGCGAGGGAAGACCTGTGGACGAGCCGGGACGGGGACTGGCTCATGGTGCGGCTGCGCTCCGACCGGCTCTCCTCGACCTACGAGCTCACGGAGCTGCGGGAGGAAGCTGACCGAGGTCGAGGCGAGTGACCACGGCGGGACCTTCGAGCGCGACCAGGCTCCGCACCAGCTCCCCGACCACGGAGGCGGGCAGCCGGTCGGCGACGATCCGGCTCGACAGCTCGCTCTCCACCATGGCCGCGACCACGAGGTCGGTCACCTTCACCAGGTGGTCGGCGACCTCCTGGCGGAGCGTGTCGGACAGGCCGAGCAGCCCGAACTTCGACGCGGAGTACGCCGCCCCGGTGGGGTAGCCGCGCAGCCCGGCGCCGGAGTTCACGTTGACGATGTGACCGCGCTTGCCCGCGACGGGCTCCTGCCCGGCCATCAGCCGGGCCGCGGCGCGGGCGCAGTTGAAGGCTCCGGTGAGGTTCGCGTCCAGGGTCTCCCGCCACGCCTCGTCGGACAGGGTCAGGATCTCGCCCTTGCGGAACACCCCGGCGTTGTTGACCAGCACGTCGAGCCGGCCGTACTCCTCGGCGACGGCCGCGACCACGGCGTCCACCTGGTCGGACGCCCTGACGTCGAGCGGTACGGCGGACGCGGTGCCTCCGGCGGCGCGGATCGCACCGGCCACCTCGGCCACCCGGTCCGCGCGCCGCCCGGCGCAGACGACCGTGTACCCGGCCTTCGCCAGGGACGCGGCGACGGCCGCCCCGATGCCGCTCCCCGCGCCGGTCACCAGGGCGACGCCCGGACTCACGGGCACCGGGGTCACAGGCACTGGTAGAACTCCAGGACTTCGCCGTCCAGCCCGAAGAAGGTCTGGACGAGCGCCGGGCCGTACGGCGGCAGGTCCAGCTCGACCGGCGCGCACACCGGCTCGGCGCCCAGCCCCGTGACCAGGGCGGCGGTGGCCGCGAGGTCGTCGGTGGCGAGGGAGACGGAGAGGATCCCGATGTTCGGCGGGACGGCGCGGTCGTGCTGCCGCGAACCGGGGAAGCCGACGTACTGGGCGATCTCCACCCGGCCGTTCAGGGTGTCGCCGGGGACGTACATGTTGATGTTGTGCAGCGCGGTCCCCGGCGGCAGCCGGAAGAACGACTCCATACCCTCGATCAGCTTGTCGTACAGCTCCACGTAACCGAGCGCGCCGTAGAAGTCCGCGGACGCGCGGGCGTCGCCGACGTGGATGGCGACCGTCTGGAGCTCGCTCGGCCGCCCGTCGTACCCCGCGAGGGCCGACCCTTCGGCGGGTTCGAGCTGGAAGACGTCCAGCACGACGCCGTCGGGGTCGTACGACAACGAGTCCCACGCGGACAGATCCGGCATCACCGTCCAGTGGGTGGGCTCCGACTTGGCGCGGCCCCCGGCGGCGCGCAGCCGGCCGATCGCCGCGTGGATGTCGTTCACCCGGATGTTGAGCGCGTAGTGCCCGTAGTCCTGGGCCCGCGAGTAGTCGCCCCAGTAGGGCTCACCCGGTGCGTCGAACTCCACCAGGCGCAGCAGCCCGGTGGTGGCGCCCGCCGGCCCCAGGACGGCCACGCGCCCGGTGAGGCCGGCCGGCATCTGCCAGGCGAGTTCCGCGGCCGGGCCGCCGACCGTGGCCTCGGCCAGCCGGTCGTATCCGAACGTGTCCATATAGAACGAACACGAACGCTCCAGATCCGAGACGGCCACCGTGGTCACGCGCAGCTCGCTGATCATGGGCTTGCCTTTCTCCGTTCAGGACAGTGGAGTCGCGCCCTCGGGCCACCAGTCCCCGGCGCCGTACGGGTCGGCCAGCGGCTGGGAGCCGTGCTCGTGGACGATGCGCCACTCGTCGTTCTCGCGGCGGACCAGCCAGGTCATCCGCATGCGCAGCCGCCCGACCTTGCCGTCGCCCACGATGTCGTAGTCGACGACGCCGCAGACCTGGGCGAGGGTGTCGCTCTCGAAGGTGAACGGCCCCTCGACCCAGCGGAACGCGGTGATGCTGATCGGCGCCTCGAAGTAGGCCCGCCAGCCGGCCGCGATCCGGTCGCCGCCGCGGGTGGTCCAGCGCGGACCCTCGACGAAGACGTACGCGTCGGCCTCCGGGGAGAACGTCTCCAGCACGCCGTCCAGGCTCCGGTTCATTACTGCGGTGAGCATGGCCTCCGCCGTGCCGAGCGGTGTCCTCATCAGTAGCGCCTTTCCCCGAACTCAATAGATTCCACTATGTGGAACGATGTTTCGAGGAGACTAATTGTCTGAGGTATCAGGGGTCAAGGGTGCGGGCTCCGTGCGGGCTCCATGCGGGCTCATTCGGGGGCGACCCGGACGATCGCCTTGCCGACGTTGCGACCGGCCATGAGCCGGCAGAACGCCGCGGGCGCCGCGTCGAGGCCCTCGTGGAGGTCCTCCAGCAGGCGGAGCCGCCCGTCCGCGACGAGCGCGCCGACCCTGCGGGTGAACTGGGGCCGCAGGTCCTCGTGGTCGTAGACGACGAACCCGTGCACGACGGCCCGCGTCCGCATCAGCAGTCCGGCGGGCAGGACGGTCTGGCCGCCCACCTCGTTGGCGTGCTCCGGAAGCCCGCACAACACCACCCGGGCGCCGACGGCCAGCCGGTCGAGCACGCCGTCAAGGACCGCGCGCCCCGCCATGTGGAGGTATCCGTCCACGCCGTCCGGGCAGGCCGCGGCCAGGGCCTCCGTCCAGGACGGATCGTGGCGGTCCACGGCCGCCGCGTAGCCGAACCGCTCGACCGCGATCCGGCACTTCTCCGGGCCGCCGGCGATCGCGACCGTACGGGCTCCCGCGAGCGCGGCGAGTTGTCCGGCCACGCCGCCGACGCCGCCGGTCGCCGAGGACACCACGACGGTGTCGCCCACGGTGGGGCGCAGCAGCCGGGTGACCGTCGCGTACGCGGTCAGGCCGGGCGAGCCGAGAGCGCCGAGTATGGCGGTGCGCGGCACGCCGGGAGGCGTGGTCGCCGGGCGCAGCGACGCGGCGGGGACGGTGGCGTACTCCTGCCAGCCGGTCTCGGCCACGACCCACTCGCCCGTGTCCACGACCCGGGCGATGGCCCGTCCGGGTACGAGGTCGCCGGGAAGCACGGGCGGATGGCCGAGGTCCCTGCCGGTCAGCGTGCCCCTGACGTACGGGTCCAGAGAGAGGTCGACGGTGCGGACCAGCACCTCTCCCGGGCCCGGCGGCACGAGCCCGACCGTCTCCACGCGGAAGTCGGCCGGGGCGGGCACGCCTTCCGGGCGCCGGGCGAGGACGATCCTGCGCTGGGTGGCAGGGAGGGTCATGCGATCCGCTTCTCGTTGATCAGAGTGCGCTTCACGCAGACGCCGTTCTCCAGCCACTGCCAGACGCGGGTCCTGTTGTCGCCGTCGTCGCTGAGGACGATCATCTCGAACAGCCGCTGGTCCAACTCGTCGTCGGCGGCCTTGAACCGCCAGGTGAGGTACGCGGTGTTGTCGTCGAGGCACCAGGTCACGCCCTTGATGCGCTCGGTGTCGAAGTACAGGCGGCCGCCGCCGTCATAGGTGCCGGGGAAGGTGTACTCCTCAGTCCGGCCGTCCTCCCAGCGGTACCGGTTGACCTGCACGTACTGATCCGGGCGCTCCGGCGGGAACACGCAGCTCAGGTGAGACGCGTGCTGGTCGACGATCGTTCCCGAGCGGTCCACGTGGGTGTAGGTGCCCTCCCACTCACCCTCGTGCCTGGCGAGCAGCGGCATGCCTTCGCGAATGTTCACGCGTCACTCTTTCTCTCTGGTCACGCTTGCCGAGCCCAGGGTTACACGATGAAACGCCGTTCCGCTAGAGGGAACATGGGGCTGAGTTTCGCGCCCACAGTGGTTAGGCTGGGGGCGTGTCCACCGATCGTGTTTTGGCACCCGCGTACCAGGACCTGGCCGACCGACTGCGTGAGCAGATCCTCGCCGGGGAGCTCCAGCCGGGGGACCGGCTTCCCGTGGAGCCCGAGTTGTGCGCGATCTACGGCGTGAGCCGGAGCACCGTGCGCGAGGCGCTGCGGGTCCTTTCCAGTGAGCGCCTGCTCGTCACCCGACGAGGGGTGGCCGGGGGGAGCTTCGTCGTCCACCCCGAGCCCGAGCACATCAGCAGCTATCTGCGCTCCAGCCTCGCGCTGTTCACCGACTCGGGTTCGGTCGCCAACCTGCTGGAGGTGCGCGGCCTGCTGGAGGTGCCCGCGGCGGGGCTGGCGGCCGCGCGCCGGACCCCGGAGCAGCTCGACGCCCTGCGGCGCACGCTGTTCGATCCGGGGCGGCTTTCCGGCGAGCACACCTACGCGGCGAACCGGCAGTTCCACAAGGTGCTGCTGGAGGCGGCGGGCAACCCGCTGCTCGACGCGGTGGCCGCGCCCGTGTTCGGCGTGCTGGAGGGCCGGTTCGCCAGGAACGAGGCGGACGACGGCTTCTGGGACCGGGTCGACAAGGACCACCGGGAGATCTACGCGTGCGTCGAGGCCGGGGACTCCCGCGGAGCGGAGCGGGCCCAGAGCGAGCACTTGGAGCATCTGCGCGCCACGTACTCCCGCATCGACCGCGAGCGGCGGGGCGAACCCGGAGAACCCACATCGCAAAACTGAAACGCTGTTAACGTCAGCGGAACAAGCCCTTGACCCTCAAACATCAGACCTTTAGGCTCTGCCGCGTAAGGACAGGTCTGGGTAAGGGGCGTCAATGGGTGTCAAGCCAGGGTGGCAAGGTCGGTTCTTCGAGGACTTCGAGATCGGCGACGTCTATCAGCATCCGCTCGGCAGAACGGTGTCCGAGGCGGACAACACCTGGTTCACGTTGCTGACGATGAACACCAACCAGATGCACTTCAACTCCGAGTACGCGGCGCGTTCGGAGTTCGGCCGGCCGCTCGTCGTCTCCACCTTCACGGTGGCGATCGCGGTCGGCCAGAGCGTCACCGACCTCACCCAGAACGCGTTCGCCAACCTCGGCTGGGGCGACATCCGGATGACCCATCCGGTGTTCGCGGGCGACACGCTCTGGAGCGAGTCGATCGTGCTGGAGAAGCGCGAGTCGGCCAGCCGCCCGCACGCCGGCATCGTCACCGTGCGCACCCGCACCATCAACCAGGACGGCAAGGAGGTCTGCTCGTTCAAGCGGACCTTCTACGTCTACCGGCGCGGCGCCGAGCAGATCGAGGGCGTGTTCCCGACGGCCGAGCAGCCGCTCACGCTGGAGGACTGATGCGCATCACGTACGGACCCTGGGGCGAGACGCTGGAGGAGCTCGCGGACGCGGCGCGCGCGGCCGAGCGGGCCGGCGCCGAGATCGTGTGGGTTCCCGAGATGCACCGCAGCGCGATCGGCTCGGCCGCGGCGCTGGCCCAGGCCACCCGCACCGCCGGCATCGGCACGGCCATCGCGCTCGCCTTCACGCGCAGCCCCATGGTGACCGCGCTCGAGGCGCTCGACATCGACGAGCTGTGCGGCGGCAGGTTCGTCCTCGGCCTGGGCACGGGCGTGCAGCGGCTCAACGAGGACTGGCACAACGTCCCGTGGGGCAAGCCGGTCGGACGGCTCCGCGAGACCGTCCGCGACATCCGGCACTTCTGGGCCAACTGCACCACCGGCGAGCCGATGCTCCTGGACGGCGAGCACGCCCCGATGCGGATCCGCGGCTACCGCCGCCCGTTTCCGGTCACGCGCACCGACATCCCGATCTACCTCGCGGCGGTCGGCCCCGCCATGACCAGGCTCGCCGCCGAGATCGGTGACGGCTGGATCTCGCACGAGCTGTGCTCCCCGGCGTACCTCGCCGAGCGCATCCTCCCGGAGGTGGAGGCGGGGCTCGCCAAGGCGCCGGGCAAGGAGCGCGGCGACCTCGACCTCGTGGTCTCCGCCTGCTGCTCCGTGGACGCGGACGCGTCCGTCGCGCGCCGCCGGGTGGCGGGGCTCGTCGGCTTCTACGCCAGCGTGCGCAGCTACGCCGACTTCTTCGCCTTCCACGGACTCGCGGAGGAGCAGGCCGCCGTGGTCGAGACCTTCAGGTCGGGACGCGGCGCCGACCACCTCGCCGACGTCGTACCGGACCGGATGGCCGACGCGGTCACGCTCTCCGGCAGCCCGGACGACGTGCGGGCCCGGCTCGCCGCGTACGAGGGACTCGCCGACACCGTCAAGCTCACCCCGCCCACGCACGGCCTCCCCGGGGCCGAGACCAGGGCGGCGCAGAAGTCGATCATCCAGCTCATCGCCGACATCACAGGAGGGCGCGCGTGAGACCGCTCGAAGACGTCAGGATCATCGCCGTCGAGCAGTACGGCGCCGGCCCGTTCGGCAGCGTGCACCTCGCCGACCTCGGCGCCGAGATCATCAAGATCGAGGACCCGCGCGTCGGCGGTGACGTGGGGCGCTACGTGCCTCCGTACACCGAGGGCGAGGACTCGCTCTTCTTCGAGGCGTTCAACCGCAACAAGCGGAGCCTGTCCCTCGACCTCGGCACCGAGGAGGGGCGGGCGGTCTTCGAGGACCTCGTACGCGTCAGCGACGCCGTCTACAGCAACCTGCGCGGCGACGTGCCGGCCAAGATGCGCATCACCTACGACGACCTGAAGCACCTCAACCCCGCGATCGTCTGCTGCTCGCTCACCGGGTTCGGCATGAGCGGCCCCCGGCGGCGCGAGCCCGGATACGACTACATCCTGCAGGGACTCGCCGGATGGATGGACATCACCGGCGAGCCCGAGGGGCCCCCGACGAAGTCGGGACTGTCGATGGTCGACTACTCCGGAGGCTTCGTCGCGGCGATCTCGCTGCTCGCCGGGCTGCACGCGGCGCGCAGGGACGGCGTGGGCATGGACTGCGACGTCAGCCTGTACGACACCGCCATCGGGCTGCTGACCTACCCCGCCGCCTGGCATCTCAACGAGGGCTTCGTCCCGGTCCGCACGCGGCACTCCGCCCACCCGTCGCTGGTGCCGTTCCAGGCGTTCGAGGCGCGGGACGGCTGGCTCGTCGTCGGGTGCGCCAAGGAGAAGTTCTGGCAGCGGCTCACCGAGGTCATCGGGCACCCCGAGTGGGCGGCCGACCCCAGGTTCGCCACGTTCGCCGACCGCAGGAACAACCAGGACGTCCTGCTGCCCCTGCTTGAAGAGATCTTCAGGCAGCGCACCGTCGCCGAATGGCTGCCGCCGCTCTACGCCGCGTCGATCCCGTGCGGCCCGATCAACGACGTCGCGGCGGCGCTGACCGAGGAGCACACCCTGGCCAGGGACCTGGTCGTGGAGACCGAGCACCCGGTCTGGGGCACCGTCCGCCAGGTGGCCTCCCCGGTCCGCGTCGGCGACGAGCGCCCGGCCTACCGGCGGGCGCCGCGCCGCAACGAGGACTTCGGCCACGTCACGCGCGGCCTGCTCGGGTACGACGACGAGAAGGTGGCGGCGCTGACCGAGGCGGGTGCGTTCGGGGCGTCCGCGTGACCGCCGCACGCGACCTCGCCGAGTGGGTGACGCGCCTGCGCCCGGACGACGTGCCCGGGGACGTGCGCGACGCGGCGTGCCGGCACCTGCTCGACGGATTCGGCACCGCGCTCGCCGCCGGCCGTACCGGAGCGGCGGCCCCCGCGCTCGCGGTCGCCCGAGGGCTCGGCGGCGCCCCCGAGTCGGCGTTGCTCGGCACGGGAGAGCGAGGGTCCGCCGTCGCGGCGGCCCTCGCCACCGGCACGCTCGTCCACGCGCTCGACTTCGACGACACCCACGCCGGAGGGCTCGTACACGCCACCGCCGTGGTGCTGCCCGCTGCCCTCGCCGTCGGCGAGCAGGTCGGCGCGTCCGGCGCCGAGGTCCTGGCCGCCGCCGTGGCGGGCTACGAGACGGTGTGCCGCGTCGCGGCCGCCGCGCCGCACGCCTTCCACGCGCGCGGCCTGCACGCGACCATGACGTGCGGCGTGTTGTCCGCGGCGGTCGTCGCGGCCCGGCTGCTGGGGCTCGGCCCCGAGACGACCGTCGACGCGCTGGGCATCGCGGGCAGCCAGGCGGGCGGCCTGCTGGAGTTCCTGTCCACGGGCGCGTCCACCAAGCAGCTCCACCCCGGATTCGCCTCGGCCTCGGGCATCCTCGCCGCGCGGCTCGCGGCGGCCGGCGCCAGCGGGCCGGACAGCGTGCTCGAAGGGCCGCACGGCCTGTACGCGGCGCTCGCCGGTCGGACCGTGGACGCCGCGAGCGTCACGAGCGGGCTGGGGGAGACGTGGGAGACCACCCGCGTCGGCATCAAGCCGTACCCCGCCTGCCAGCTCATGCACGCGACCCTCGACGCCGTCGCCGAGGCGATGCGCGCCGCGGGCATCCGGCGGATCGAGGCCGCCGAGGCGGCCGGGCTGGTCGAGGTGATCGCCGACGTGCACCCGGACAGCGCGTCCATCGTGTGCGAGCCCGCGGACCGCAAGGTGGCTCCGCGCACGCCGTACGACGCCAAGTTCTCGTTGCCGTGGAGCGTGGCGGCGCTGCTCCTCGACGGTGAGGTCACACTCGGCACGTACGCGCCCGCCTCCCTGGAGCGGCCCGAGGCGGCCGCCCTGGCCACCCGCGTGCGCACGGTCGTCACCCCGGGTGAAGGAGTGGCCGCCGACGCGCACGGACGCGTGCTCCTGCGGTTCGCGGACGGGCGCGAGATCGAGGGCCGGGTGCCTCGCAGCGTCGGCGGTCCCGACCGCCCGCTCGGCGACGCCGCGCTGCACGCGAAGTTCACCGCCAACGCCGGAGGCCCGTCCGATGAGGCGGGCGAGCTGGCCCGCAGGGTGCGCGGCCTCGCCGCCGAGCCCGACCTGTCCACCATCGTCGCACTCGCCGACCGGCTCGCCCGGCCGGTGCCGGAGGAACAGAAATGACGCTGAACGCGATCCGTCCGAGCCACTTCCCGTGGTTCCGCTACGACGGTTACTCCTTCTCCCTTGGCCTGACGCACGGCGAGGGCGCCTGGCTGTCCGGTCACTCCGCGAGCGAGTACGACCCCGAGTCCGGGCGTATCGTCGTGCGCGGCGGCATGACCGAGCAGGCCAGGACCGCCTACGCGAAGATCGGCGCGATCCTCGACGCCGCGGGGCTGTCCTTCGCCGACGTCACCCGCGTCACCGAGAACGTCACGGTCGCCGGCCTGGACGCCTACGAGGAGGCCGCCGCCGTACGCGCCGAGATCTTCGGCGAGCACAACCCGGCCGTCACCACCGTGATCGTCGAGCGCCTGCTGCGCCCGGCCGCCTTCATCGAGGTCGAGGTGCACGCGAGCAGGGGCGGACCCGCGGCGCTGCCGGGCGGCGTGGCCGAGGCGCCGGACGGGGCGGTCTTCCTGCCCACCGTCCTGCCCGTCGACGAGCGCGGCGACGTGGTCCACGAAGGCGACTTCGTCGGCCAGTACGCCTACTGCCTGGACAAGGCCGACCGGCTGCTGCGCGGGGCAGGGCTGTCGCTGGACGCCGCCGTCACGACGTACGACTACTCGACGCCGGCCACCCGCGACGTCTACCGCCGCACGCACAGCGTCCGCAAGGAACGGCTCGGCGGCGCGGGGGTCTTCCCGGGCGCCGGCGGCATCCTCATGAGCCGGCTGCACCGCCCCGGCGTGCTCGTCGCGCTCGACGTCACCGCGTCGCGGCACCCGCTGGAGGCGGTCAACCCCGGGTGGGCCCGCTACGACACCCTCACCTACACCCCCGGCGTCAAGGCCGGCGACATGCTGTGGATGAGCGGCTTCGCGTCGCTGGACATGGAGACCCAGCAGGTCCTGCACCCGGGCGACGTGGTGGCCCAGGCCGAGGTCACGTACGACGCGATCCTCCAGGTCCTGGACGCCGCGGGGACCGGGCCCGAGCACCTGCTCTCGACGATCGAGTTCGTCTGCCCCGAGGGCCTGGCCGACTACCGCGGCGTCGCCGACGTGCGCAAGCAGCGGCTGCGCGACCCGTGGCCCGCGTCCACCGGCGCGATCTGCGCGGGGCTGCTCCGGCCGGAGTTCCTGATCGAGGTCTTCCCGGCGGCGGTGCTGCCGTGAGCCTGATGACCGAGGAGATCCGCGCGCTCGTCGGCAGGGAGGTGTCCTACACCGCTCCCGAGGAGCTGGGCCGGGCCGCGATCCGGTACTTCGCCCGCGCCGTCGGCGACGACAACCCGCTGTACACCGACGACGCGTACGCCCGCGAGCACGGGTACGACGGCGTCATCGCGCCGCCCACGCTGATCTGCGAGACCAACCAGTACGCCGGCCTGCCGCCGGACGCCGACGGCTACGCCGGACACGACTGGCACATCGACATCCCCGGCAGCCGGAAGGTCCGCGGCGGCAACACCTACACCTTCCACGAGCCGGTCCGGCCGGACGACGTGATCACCGCGACCTGGCGGCTCGACGGCGTCACCGAGCGGCGGAACTCCGCCGGGCAGGAGATGCTCGTCGTCTCCTCGGTCGCCACCTACACCAACCAGCACGGCCGGCTGCTCGTCACGAACGAGGAGACCATCATCTTCGTCGCACTGAAGGAGGAGCGGTGACCGGGCCCGAGGTGACGGTCGGCTCCGAGGTCGCACCCCTGGAGCGGACGATAGAGCTGCGCGACATGGTCGCCTACGCCGGGGCCACCTGGGACTGGCACCGGATGCACTACGACTTCGAATACCTGCAGAAACGAGGGCTGCCCGCGCCGGTCGTGGACGGGCAGGTCTTCGGCGCGCTGCTCGCCGAGCAGCTCCAGGACTGGCTCGGCCCGCGTGCCGTCGTGCGCCGTCTGCACTTCCGGTTCAAGAACCTCGTGTTCGCGGGCGAGACCGTCCGCTGCACCGGCCGGGTCATCGCGGTCGAGGGCGACACCCTCAGGGTGGAGCAGCGGATCGTGATCATCGACGGTGACGAGCCGGAGCGGGTGGCGGTCGAGCCCGCGGGGGCCGAGATCGTCCTGCGTGCCGAGGAGGCGCCATGAGCACGGGTGTGGCGATCGTCGGAGCCGCCGAGAGCGACCTCGGCGTCACCGGCAGGTCGATCCTGGGCCTGCAGGCCCAGGCCATCAGCCGGGCGGTCGAGGACGCCGGTCTCACCCTCGCCGACGTCGACGGCCTGGCGACCACGGGTGTGTCCCGGTTCTCCACGACGCAGGTGGCCGACTACCTCGGGCTGCGCCCGTCCTGGACCGACTCGACCTTCGCCGGCGGATCCGCGTTCGAGATGTACGTCGCCCGCGCCGCGCAGGCCATCGAGGCCGGCCAGTGCTCGACCGTCGTCATCTCCTACGCGTCCAACCAGCGCTCCGCCCGGTCCCGGTCGCTGGCCGGGGTGGTGGAGACGCACACGCCCGAGGCGCAGTTCGAGACGCCCTACGGGCCGCTCTATCCGATCTCCTACTACGCCATGGCCGCCCAGCAGTACCTCCACCGGTACGGCGGGAGCCGCGAGGCGCTGGCCGAGGTCGCGGTCGCCGCCCGCGAGTGGGCGCTGCTCAACCCGGCGGCCTTCCGGCACGGTGCGGGCCCGCTGACCGCCGCCGACGTGCTCGCCGCCCCCATGGTGTCGACGCCGCTGACGACGGCGGACTGCTGCCTGGTCACCGACGGGGGAGGCGCGGTCGTCCTCACCTCGCTGGACCGGGCGCGTGACCTGCCCAAACCGCCGGTACGGGTGCTGGGCTACGGCGAGTGCACGACCAACACGTCCATGACCGCGGTGGACGATCTGACCGTGACCGGCGCGGTCGAGTCCGGTCGGGCCGCCTTCGCCAGGGCCGGTCTCGTCCCGGCCGACGTGGACGTCGCCGAGGTCTACGACTCCTTCACCGTCACGGTCGTGCTCACGCTGGAGGCGCTCGGGTTCTGCGGCCGGGGCGAGGCGCTCGACTGGATCGCCGGAGGCCGGATCCGGCCCGGCGGCGACTTCCCGCTCGACACCTCCGGCGGCGGCCTGTCCTACTGCCATCCGGGCCAGTACGGCGTGCTGCTGCTGGTCGAGGCCGTACGGCAGCTGCGCGGCGAGTGCGGCGCCCGGCAGGTGCCCGGCGCGGAGGTCGCGCTCGCGCACGGCACCGGCGGCATCCTGTCCACGCACGCTACCGTCCTGCTGGGGGTGGACCGATGAGCGCGGAGGTACCCGAGCCCGACGAGGTGACCGGCCCCTGGTGGGAGGCCACCCGCCGGCGAATCCTGCTCGTCCAGAGCTGCGGCGCCTGCGGGCACACGCAGCACCCGCCGCGCGCGCTGTGCACCGGCTGCGGTTCTGACCGCCACCTCGACTGGGTCGAGGCGTCGGGCGCGGCCGTGGTCGACGCGTGCACCGTGGTCGAGCGCGCGATGCCCGGCTTCACCCCGCCGTACGTCGTGGCGCGGGTCCGGCTGGCGGAGGGCGTGCTGCTGCTCAGCAACGTGGTCGCCGACGATCCGTACCTGCTGGCCACCGGCGATCGGCTCCGCCTCGACTGGCGCCCGCTGCCCGACGGGCGCGCACTTCCCGTTTTCGTACCTTCCGAGAGGTGACCCGTGGACTTCGAGCTGAACGAGGACCAGCGTGAGTTCCGCGCGCTGCTGCGCGCGTTCGTCGACAAGGAGATCGTGCCCGTCGCCCGGGACTGGGAGCACTCCGGCCGCTACCCGACCGAGATCGTCGAAGGCTTCAAGCAGATGGGCCTGTTCGGCGTCACCGTCCCGGAGAGCTACGGCGGGCTCGACCTGGACCCGGTGTCCTTCGCGCTCGTCTTCGAGGAGATCTCGCGCGGCTGGATGGGCGTGGCCGGGATCCTCGGCAGCCACTCGCTGGCCTGCCGGATGATCGCGACGCACGGCACGGAGGAGCAGAAGGAGCGCTACCTTCCCGAGCTGGCCACCGGCGAGCGGCGCACCGGGATCGGCCTCACCGAGCCCGACGCGGGCACCGACCTGCAGGGCATCCGGACGACCGCCCGCCTTGAGGGCGACCACTACGTGGTCAACGGCAGCAAGACATGGATCACCAACGCCCGGTACGCCGACCCGCTGCCGGTGCTGGTGAAGACCGACCCGGCCGCCAGCCCGGCGCACCGCGGGATGAGCATCCTGCTCGTCGACGCGGACACCCCCGGCTACCAGGTCACCAAGGACATCCCGAAGCTGGGATACAAGGGCACCGAGTCCTGCGAGATCGTGCTCGACAACGTCCGGGTCCCCGTGGCCAACCTGCTGGGAGGCGTCGAGGGCCGCGGCATGCAGCAGGCGCTGTCCGCGCTCGAATGGGGCCGCGTCAACATCGCGTCCCGCTCGGTCGGCATCGCGCAGCGCGCCTACGACGAGGCCCTCTCCTACTCCCGGCAGCGCAAGGCGTTCGGGCGGCCCATCGCCGACTTCCAGGCGGTCCAGCTCCAGCTCGCCTCGCTGGCCACGACGCTCCAGGCCGCCCGGCTCATGGCGTACTGGGCGGCGGACCAGGTGCGGCGCGGCCGGGCCGACACGCAGACGGGAATGGCCAAGATCTTCTGCTCCGAGGTGGCGCTGCAGGCCGCCATCGACGCGCTGAAGGTCCACGGCGGGTACGGCTACTCCACCGAGTACGAGGTGGAGCGGCTCTACCGGGACGCGGTGCTGATGAGCATCGGAGAGGGCACCAACGACGTGCTGCGCACCGTCGTGGCCAAGTCCCTCACCCGCGGCGACACGAAGGTCGGGTGGGCGTGATGAGCGCCCGCTCCCACCTCTACGTCCCGGGCGACGCCCCGGAGAAGCTCGCCAAGGCGCTCACCCGGGGCGCGGACGCCCTGATCGTGGACCTGGAGGACGCCGTACCGGCCGCCGGGAAGGACGCGGCCAGGGAGGCGGTGGCCGGCTGGCTGCGGACGGCCGATCCGGGGCCGGTGGAGATCTGGGTCCGGGTCAACCCCGGCGACCTGCGCGAGGCCGACGTACGGGCCGTCGCCACGGCCCCGGCGTTGACCGGTCTGGTCCTCGCCAAGGTCGAGACGGCGGAGGAACTCGCCGACGTCGACGCCCTGCTGACCTCCCTCGGCGCGGATCGGCTGCCGGTCGTCCCGCTCCTCGAGTCGGCCGCCGCCGTACTGCGGGCGCCGCGGATCGCGGCGGCTCCCCGCGTGGCCCGGCTCCAGGTCGGCGAGGCCGACCTGCGCGCCGACGCGGGGATCACCCTCGGCCCCGACGAGCGCGAGCTGCTCTGGGTCCGCTCCCAGGTGGTGCTGGCCTCGGCGGCGGCGGGCATCGACCCCCCTGTCGGTCCCGTCTCCACCGACTTCCGCGACCTCGACGCGCTGCGGGACTCGACGGCCGCGCTGGCCCGGCTGGGCTACGTCGGCCGGGCCTGCATCCACCCGGCGCAGATCGCGGTCGTCAACGAGGTCTTCACCCCGGCGGCCGAGGAGGTCGCCTGGGCCGGCGACCTCGTGGACCGCTTCGAGGCCTCGGGGTCGGGGGTGCTCCTCGACTCCAAGGGACGCATGGTCGACGAGGCGATCGTGCGCCAGGCACGCAGGGTCCTCAGGAGGGCACGTTGAACACGACCAGTGGGAGCGTCACCAGCCTGCGCGAACGCCTGTCGTCCGTCACCGGGGTCTGGGAGGGCACCTACACCCACCTCACCCCCGGCGGCACCCTGCTGGAGACGTACGGCTCGCGGCAGGAGACCCGCCTGGAGGGCGACCGCTGGTACGAGCGGGTCATCTACCTGCGCGAGGGCGCGGAGCCCGAGGTGCTCGACTTCCGGGCCAGGTTCGAGGGCGAGGACGACCTCGTCTTCGGCTCCACCGACTTCGAGGGTCGGGCCCGGCTGGTCGACGGGCGCTTCCTGCTGTTCCCCTACCAGTGGTCGGCTGAGCCGGGCGTCGAGGTGGTCGAGCTGATCACCTTCGCCGACGAGGACTACCGGTCGCGGCTCTGGAAGCGGTTCCGCGACCGGCGGCTGGAGCAGATCACCGTCGTCGAGGAGCACCGCGTGCACGGCGGGGTCCCCGAGGTGTGGCACTGATGGCGACCGTCCGCGTCGTCGCGCTCGACGACGCCGACCTGCCGTGGATCGACGTGACCATGCCGGCGTCGTCGTCGGCCGTGCGCCTGGTCAGGCTGCACGCCGACGCGGCGACCGGCGCCTCGGTGTCGCTGGTCCGCTTCCCACCGGGCTGGACCAGGCCGGGCACGGGCCACTACACCTGCGCCGAGGAGTTCGTGGCGTTCGACGGCGAGATCTCCGTCAGCGGGTCGCGCTTCGCGGCCGGCGCGTACAAGTACCTGCCGTCCCACGCGAGCAGGGCGGACAGCTTCGCGGGCGAGGACGGCTGCCTGGCCGTCGCCTGGTTCTCCGGGCCGCCGGTCTGGCGCGACGGGATCGCGGACGACGCGCCCGGCCCCGACCGGGCCGCCGTGCCGGACAGCTCCGCGCCGGACAGCTCTGTGCTGCTCGGCTCCGTGCTGCTCGGCTCTGTCGCGGAGTTCTCCCGCCGCCCGCCCGGAGACGCGCGGGACGCCCCGGCCGGGTACGACGTCGTCTTCCTCGACGCGCGCGCCTGGGCGTACGTGCCCGAGGGCGAGCCGTTCCCCGACCTGCCCGGACGGGTCCTCGTCCGCCGCTGGGACCGTACCGGCGACTGATCTCCGGAACCACCGCGCCGGAATCACGGCTCCGGAACCACGGCTCCGGAATCACAGGGAAGCCCTCCCGGCCTCTGGCCGGGAGGGCTTCGTTTCTGTGTCCGCTGTTCCGGTGACTACCGGCCGATCACGGTGGTGTCGAGGAGGCCGGCGACGCTGCCGCGCTCCGCGAGCCCGCGTACCTCGCCCGCGAGCGCCTCGGCCGCCTCGGACGGCAGCACGCGGGAGGCGTTGAGTGCGTACTTCGTCCGCAGCTCGTCGAACGTCAGCGGGTGCTCCGGCCCGCCCCGTGAGGAGTGGACCCGGTGCTCCAGGGTGCTCCCGTCCACGGTGCGGACCCGCAACACGGCGGAGAAGGCCCGGGGGAACTCCTCGCCGCACTCCTCGTCGGCCACGACGCGCACCTTGGCGGCCAGCGCCAGCCTCCGCTCGTCACGGAAGGCCGACTCGGCGAAGTCGTCGAGGTGCAGGCCGAGGCCGCCGCCCCCGATCAGGGCGCTGGCCACGGTGTACGGGCCGGAGAACTTGGCGTGGTACGGCGTACGCGGCCGCACCTTCTCCTCGTACGGCTCGCCGATCGTGCGAAGGGGAGCCGCCGCCACGCCGAGCTCGATCTCCGCCACGTCCTCGGGCCGCAGTCCCTGGGCGCGCAGGGCGAGGGCGGCGTCGATGCCGGGGTGGGTGAAATGGTTCGAGGGATAGGGCTTGTAGACCGTGCGCAGCAGCTCCCACCGCTCGCCCAGCCCGGCGGTGATCGCGTCACCGTCGTAGCGCCCGTCGAGGAACGCCTCGAAGAAGCCGAAGCGCCCCTCGAACACCGTCGGAGGACCGGTCACGCCTTCCGCGGCCATGGTGGCGGCGACGACGCCCGCGTGCGCGGCCCAGCCGCAGTGCACCCGCTTCACGGTGCCGCCGGTGCGGTTGGCCTCGATGACGCCCGCGCCCATGCTGGCCGCGATGCCCATGGCGTGGGCGATGCCGTCCGCGGAGAGGCCCATCAGCAGGGCCGCCCCTGCGGCGGCGCCCACCGTCCCGCAGATGGACGTGGCGTGCCAGCCCTTCTCGAAGAAGAGGGAGTTGCGCAGTTCGGGGATGTAGGAGGCCATCCCCAGCCGGTTGGTGATCTCGTCGCCCACCGCCACGGCACGGCACAGCTCGGCGCCCGACGCGCCCACGGCCTCCGCGACGGCCAGCGTGGCGGGGACGACGGAGGCCGACGGGTGGAGGACGGAGGGCAGGTGGGTGTCGTCGAAGTCCAGGGCGTGCGCGAGCGTGCCGTTGACCAGCGCCGCCGAGGGCGCGGGGAGGGACAACCCGCGGCCGATGACGGAGGACTCGCCCGTGCCGCTCCACCGCTTCGCCATCCGCAGCACCGCCTCGTGCGGCTCGGCCGGATCGGTGAGCTCCTGGGCGGCGAGGCAGTTCCCGAAGGTGTCGAGCACCCGTCCCGTCACGTCGGCGGCGACAGCGTCCGGCAGTCCCTTGCGGGCGTCGGCGGCGAATTCGGCCAGAGCCGAGACGATGGTCATGCGGCGAGCACCGCGAGCGGTCGCACCGGCGCGCCGGTGGCGCCCACGACGGGCAGCGGGTTGAGCACCAGCAGGAACTCGGCGACCCCGAGGCCGAGCAGTTCGGTGAGGCGCATCGTCTCGACGATGTGCACACCCGCCTCGACGAGCAGGATCCGGTGCACGGGCAGCGTGGAGTGACCGCGGCCGGGCGCGATGCGCTCGAACGCGATCGTCTCGCCTCCGGCCACCGCGACGCCGTGGTCGACCAGCCAGCGGGCCGCGTCGGGGCCGGGGCCGGGCACGCCGCCCTCGTCGCCGACGAACCGGGTCGGCCGGTCCCACTCGCGCGACCAGCCGGTGCCGATCAGCACGGCGTCTCCACGCTCGACCCGCACGTCCGCCCTGCGCTGCGCGGCCTCCAGATCGTCCGGCGTCACCTCGTAGCCGGGCGGCAGCACGTCCACTCCGTGCACGGCGGCCACGTCGAGCAGCACACCCCGCCCGACGTACGGCGCGAATGTCTCGATGCCGTACTGGGACAGGCCGTGGTGCGACTGGATGCCCGCCGCCTCGACCTCGCCGTACACGTACCCGTCCTGCGAGACGTGACCGAGGGCGTCGACGTGCGTGCCGACGTGCCCGCCGGTGAGGATGACCTCGTTGGCCGCGGAGCCGCCGTCCTCGCGGACCATGTCACCGTGCCTGCGCTCGATGACCATCCGGAACCGCGGATGGTTCGGCGACTGGGGCATGCCCGTGCGCATCGGTTGCGCGAGGTCGACGACCTTGGCCCCGTCGAAATGCCGCCACAAGGACATCACACAACTCCCTTGTCCCGCAGGGCGGCCAGCTCGTCGGCGCTCACGCCGAGGCCACCCCACACGTCTTCGTTGTCGGCGCCGCGCGCGCGGCCCGTCCATCTGATCGAGCCCGGCGTCTCGGAGAGCCGGAAGAGCACGTTCTGCATGCGCAGCGGCCCGAGGTCGTCGTCGTCCACCGTCGTGATCGTGTCGAGCGCCCGGTACTGCGCGTCCTCGAACACGTCACGGATGTCGTAGATCGGGGCCACCGCGGCCTCGGCCTTCTCGAACTCCGCGACCACCTCGGAGAGGTCGTGCCGGGCGATCCACCCCCCGACGTACTCGTCGAGCTGGTCGGCGTGCTCGGCCCGGAGGGCGCCCGAGGAGAACCACGGTTCGTCGATCACCTCGGGGTGCCCGACGAGGCGCATCACACGCTCCGCGATCGAGTTGGCCGAGGTGGAGATGGCCACCCAGCGGCCGTCCTTCGTCTGGTACGTGTTGCGCGGCGCGTTGTTGACCGAGCGGTTCCCGGTACGCGGCTGGAGCCGGCCGAGCTGGTCCCACACGATCGGCTGCGGGCCGAGGAGCGTGACCAGCGGCTCGATGATGGCCAGATCGATCACCTGGCCGCGGCCGCTGCCACCCGGCCGGTCACGGTGGTGCAACGCCATCATGACCGCGTTCACGCAGGTGAGCGCGGAGATGCCGTCGGCCAGCCCGAACGGCGGCAGCGTGGGAGGCCCGTCGGGCTCTCCGGTGACCGCGGCGAAGCCGCTCATCGACTCGGCGAGCGTGCCGAACCCGGGTCGCTTCGCGTACGGGCCGAACTGGCCGAAGCCGGTGACGCGTGCGATGACCAGGCGCGGGTTGATCTCGTGCAGGGTCTCCGGGGACAGGCCCCACCGCTCCAGCGTGCCGGGGCGGAAATTCTCGATGAGCACGTCGGCCCGTGCGATCAGCCGCTTGAGCAGCTCGGCGCCCTCGGGACGGCCCATGTTGGCGGTGACCGTGCGCTTGTTGCGGCCGAGCATCTTCCACCACAGCCCGATCCCGTCCTTGCTCGCGCCGTGGGTGCGAGAGGGATCACCTCGGTCGGGGTGTTCCACCTTGACGACGTCGGCGCCGTAGTCCCCGAGGATCGTCGCCGCCAGAGGTCCGGCGAACAGGGTGGCCGCGTCGACGACCATGACGCCGGCCAGCGGTCCTGCGGGCGTTCCCGGCTGGTCAGCCGGCGCCGATCGTTCACTCGGAACGATCTGCTCTGCCTCCACGAAACGGCCTCCTCAACTGTGTTCCTGCTGGTCTGAGCCGATAGCGCATCCCCGGGGCAGGCGTTCGCGCTCGCCGGGGGGCTTCCCAAGCTATTGAAACAGCGTTACTGTCTGCGGAACAAGTCCACTGTACATATCGCACTCGGAAGGGCAGGCGGCCCTCGATGATCTATCTCGTCTACCGGATGAGGCTCGGTTCGCGAGCCCGCGATGACATGCGGGGCTTCTGGAACTGGCTGGAGGACCGGGAGAGCTGGTTCTACCGCGATCTGCCGATGGTGCGCGAGGTGCGCTGGTACTACAGCGTCGTCGGTGACGTGTACGTTGTCGAGAACTGGGCCGCGTTCGACGACGAAGCCGCCTGGGGCGAGTACCGCTCCGCGCTCGCGACTCTCAAAGCCGATGACGCTTGGGAGACGCAGCGTGTCAGCCAGAACGAATGGTGGGACTTTCTCGACACGCGAATCGTCACCGATCTTCCGGTGAGGGTCGGATTTCGGCGCCAGGATGGTTGATCAAACCTAGCCGATCTCCTGGAGGAAAACATGCCGACCAAGAACCGTGACACCGCGTCCGGCGAGGCGCCCGCGCGGGAGAGCACCGGGCAGGCCATCGCCACCGTCGAGCGGGCCGCGGACGTGCTGATGCACTTCGCCGAGACCTCCTCGACCACGCTCGGCGTGACCGAGATCGCCGAGGCGCTCGGGATGTCGAAGGCCGCCGTGCACCGGATACTGGCCTCGCTGCGGGTTCGGCGCCTCATCGAACTCGACCCGGTGAGCAGGCGTTACTCCCTGGGAGTCGGCGCCATGCGGCTGGGCCTCGCCTACCTTGACCGCCTGGACATCAGGCGCATCGCCGCGCCGGAACTGATGGCCTTGTCCCAGCGCACCGACGAGACGGCGACCCTGTCGATCCGTACGGGATGGACCCGGATCTACGCGGACCAGGTGACCCCTGCCCGTGAGGTCATCATGAGCGTCTCCCTCGGCGTGCCCTATCCCCTGCACGCGGGCGGCTCGTCCAAGGCGTTCCTCGCCTTCCTGACCGACGACGAGATCGAGGCCTATCTGTCGGAGGCCCCGCTCGAACCGTTGACCGGTAAGACGATCGCCGACGTCCCGAAGCTGCGCAAGGAACTCGCCGCGATCCGCGAGAGCGGCTGGGCGCAGTCCTTCGCCGAACGTATGTCGGGTGCCGCCTCCGTGGCCGCGCCCGTCCTCGACCACCACGGCCGGCCCGTGGCCGTCATCAGCGTCTGCGGACCGCTGGAGCGGTTCCGCGAGGAGGTCGACGCGTGCGTCGAGGCACTGCTTGATTCCACTCGACGACTGTCCATCCAGATGGGATGGACCGAATCAGAAAGGGGGTGACGGCCGTCCACTCGGCCGGCCGTCGCGTATGTCCCGTTACGATCTGCTTGTCAAAGGCGGCACCGTCGTCCTCCCCTACCACGGAGAGATTCGCGCCGACCTGGCGGTCTCCGGAGGGAAGGTGGCGGCCCTCGCGGAGGACATCCCCACCTCCGACGCCGCCGAGGTGGTCGACGCCAGGGGGAAGGTCGTCCTCCCCGGGGCCGTCGACGCCCACTTCCATCTCGGTATCTACCGCGACCTGGCCCTCGACGCCTTCGAGGAGACCCGCTCGTCCCTCGTCGGCGGCGCCACGACCGTGCTGTCCTACTTCCGTACCGGCTCGCACTACCTCGACCGGACGGGCTCGTACAAGGAGATCTTCCCCGAGGTCCTCGACGCCGTCGCGGGCCGCGCCTGGACCGACTACGGCTTCCACCTCGCGCCGATGACGGTGGACCAGATCGCCGAGATCCCGTACCTCGTCCAGGAGCACGGCGTCTCGTCGTTCAAGTACTACATGTTCTACAAGGGCTTCGACCTCGCGGCGAACAGCCGGGACGCGCGCTCCTTCACCATGGGCGACGAGTACGACCTCGGCCACCTCTACCTCCTCATGGAGCAGGTGACCGCGGTCCAGCAGGCCAACCCCGGCCTGCGCCTGTCGCTGTCGCTGCACTGCGAGCAGTCCGAGCTGATGAGGGTCTTCATCGACCGGGTCCGCTCGAACGGCGACCCGCAGACGCTGCGCGCCTACCACGAGGGACGCCCGCCGCTCACCGAGCGGGTGGCCATCGGCGAGGCCACCACCCTGGCCAGCCACACCGGCACCAACCTCAACCTGCTGCACCTGTCCAGCCGTGAGGCGGTCGACGCCGTCGCGCTGGCGCGCAGGTCGTTCGGCGCGGTGGACATGCGGGCCGAGACCACGCTGCACCACCTGTGCCTCGACCACGACAGCCTCGACGCGGAAGGCGGCCTCGGCGGCAAGGTCAACCCGCCGATCCGTACCAAGGCCGACAACGAGGCGCTGTGGGAGCGCGCGGCCGACGGCACGATCGACTGGGTGGCCTCCGACCACGCCTGCTGCATGGAGGCGGAGAAGGGCGACCAGCTCTGGCCCGCGCGTCCCGGCTTCGGCGGCACCGCCCTGCTGTACCCGGTCCTGTTTTCCGAGGGCCACCTCAAGCGCGGGATCTCCCTGTCCCGCGTGGCCGAGCTGGCCTCGGCGAACCCCGCTCGGGCGTACAACCTGTGGGGCCGCAAGGGCAGCCTCGCGGTCGGGTTCGACGCGGACCTGACCGTGGTGGACCCGGCGCTGACCCAGACGGTGACGGCCGAGGCGTGCCTCTCCGGGCAGGACCACTCCCCGTTCGAGGGCGTCGACCTGACCGGCTGGCCGGTGACCACGGTCGTCGGCGGTCAGGTCCGGTTCCGCGACGGCGACGTCGTCGGCGAGCCCAGCGGACGGTACGCGCGCCGCGCATGACAAACGAGCTCTGAAACGTCAGACCTATTGACAGTCCGGCGATCGTGAGCCAATGTTTCCCCAACCCTGTTCCGTTATGCGGAACAGGGTTCGTCAACCTCTGAAACACCAAGAGGAGCAGTGCAGATGAGCCCCGAGGCGATCATCGATGGACTGTTCGCCGGTTCCGTCTACGCCCTAGTCGCACTCGCCCTGGCCATCGTTTTCCAGCCGACCCGGATCATGAACTTCGCGCAGGGTGAGGCCGTGATCCTCGGTGCCGCCGTCGCGTACCAGATCGTCGCGCTCGAGAAACTGGGCTGGGCCGTCACCCTCGGCGTCACCATCGTGCTGGCCGCTCTGATGGGCCTGCTCATGGAACGCATGATCATGCTACCAGTCCGCCTGTCCGGTTCACGCTACGCGTGGATCATCGCGACCCTGGCGGCGGCGCTGATCTTCCAGTCGTTGTTCAACCTCGGCTACTTCGACGTGGACGCCCTGCGGCCGAACCCGGTCGTCGCGGGCGGCTTCCAGGTGGCCGGCATCACCGTGGAGTGGCAGGAGGCGCTGACCATCGTCGTGGCCCTGGCCGTGATGGCCGGTTACGACCTCTTCCTGCGGAGGTCCACGTACGGGCGTGCGATCCGGGCCACCGCGCACAGCTCCGAGACCTCGGTCCTCATGGGCATCCCGGTCCAGCGCATCGTCGTGCTGTCGTTCGTGATCGGCGCCGTCATCACCGCCATCGCGGGCATGCTCGCCGCCCCGGTGATCTTCGTGGCGCCGGCGACCGGCCTGATGTTCACCATCAAGGGCTTCACCGCCGCGGTGATCGGAGGAGTCGGGTCACCGCGCGGAGCGCTCGTCGGCGGCATGATCGTCGGCGTTCTCGACACCGTCGTCCGGAGCGTGGTCGGCGGCTCCATCGGCAACTTCGCCGTGTTCGCCGCGCTCGCGGTGATCCTCGTCGTTTTCCCGTCCGGACTGTTCGGCAAGCCCATGGAGGCGCACTGATGGCAACGGTGGACTCTTCCTCCGGAGGCGTCGGCTCCCGCGGATCCGTGTTCGACTCGGCGGTCTACCACCGCGCGCGTACCGTGGTCCTCGCCGTCCTCTCGGTCGCCGTCATCGGCGTGCTGCTCGCGTGGCCGGCCATCACGGACTACTACAGCTACAACGCGTCGTACTACAACGGCATCGTCGCTTCGGCCGCGATCAGCGCGATCCTGACCATCTCCCTGAACCTGTCCATGGGGTACGGCGGGATGTTGTCGATGCTGCACTCCGGACTGCAACTCGCCGGCGGCTACGCCACCGGATATCTCGTGGTCAAGCTGAGCGGCTCGTGGCTGCTCGGCATCGCCGCCTCCGTGGCCGTCGGCGCCGTGGTCGCCATGCTGGTCCTGCTGGTCAGCCTGCGGGCGACCTATCTGTACTTCGGCATGATCACCCTGGCCGCCAACCTGATCGTCATCGAGGTCGGGCGCGAGTGGGAGTCCGTCACCGGCGGCATCGTCGGCGTCAGCGGCATCGCCCCCAAGCTGGGCGACGAGTTCATGTCGAAGCAGGCCTTCTACTACGTGGTGCTCGCCTGCCTCGCCGTGGCGTACATCCTGCAGCGCAACCTCGTGCGCAGCGGCGTCGGCCGCGCCTCGATGGCGGTGCGCGAGTCCTCCGACACCGCCTCGGCGATGGGCATCTCGCCCGCGCGCGCCAAGCTCCTGCTCTTCGGCGTCTGCGGCGGCACCGCCGGCCTGTCCGGCGCGCTGTACGCGTTGCAGCTCGGCTTCATCAACCCCGACGTCGGCCTGCTCGACAACGGCATCATCTTCTTCGTCGGCCTCTTCCTCGGCGGCATCTCCACCCTGATCGGGCCGCTGATCGGCGTCGGCCTCATCGCCGTGCTGGTCGAGCTCATCAAGGATCAGGCGCGGTACACCACGCTGGTGCTCGGCGTCCTGCTCCTGGTCGCCATGATGGTGATCCCGCGCGGCGTCGTCGGCACCTGGAAGGCGTCCAGGATGGGCCGCGACCGGCTGGCCGAAGCGGACGACGAGACGCTGCCGGACGAGGTCCCCGACGTGGTGCCCGAGGTGCGCGACGTCCCCGACGGGGTGGCCGCGCTCGAAGGTAGCGGCATCGTGAAGCACTTCGGCGGTGTGCACGCCCTCGACGGCGTGGACGTCCGGATCATGCCGGGCACCGTCCACGGGATCATCGGACCCAACGGGTCGGGCAAGTCCACGCTGGTCTCCTGCCTGACCCGCTACCACCAGATCGACGCCGGACAGGTACGGATCTTCGGCGAGGAGGCCCCGAACGCCGCCCACCGCGTCGCCCACGCGGGAGTGACCCGCGTCTTCCAGGTCCCGCACCTCTTCGAACGGGTCAGCGTCCTCGACAACGTGCTCACGGGCATGCGCATGCGCGAGACGTACTCCTGGTTCGGCGCCCTCGTGCGCTCGCCCTCCTACCGCCGTCAGGACCGGACCGAGAGGGAGGAGGCCAGGGAGCTGCTCGCCTTCGCCGGGCTCGCGTCCCGCGCCGACTGGCTCGCCTCGTCCCTCTCCCACGGCCAGAAGCGGCTGCTCGAAGTGGTGCGCGCGGTGGCCAGCAGGCCGAAGGTACTCATCCTGGACGAGCCCGCCACCGGCCTGACGTCCGACGAGCTCGACGCCCTCGGACGGCTGTGCCGGGTACTGCGCGAGCGTGGGCTCGCGGTCGTGCTCATCGAGCACAACGTCGACTTCGTGATGGGGCTCTGCGACGAGCTCACCGTCCTGGAGAGCGGCAAGGTGATCGAGCGCGGCACCCCGGAGAAGGTGCGCAACTCGGCGGCGGTTCTCGAGGCGTACCTCGGCCGCCCCGACCTCGTGGAGGAGGCGTCATGAGCAGACTGCTCGAACTGTCCGGGCTGACCGCGGGCTACGGAGGCGTACGCGCCCTCGACGGGCTCGACCTGCACGTCGACGAAGGGGAGTTCGTGGTGCTCCTCGGCCCCAACGGGGCCGGCAAGACGACCACGATGAAGACGGTCTCCGGTCTGCTGAAGCCCGTGTCCGGGCAGATGCGGTTCGCCGGGCAGGACCTGGCGAAGGTCGCGGCCTGGCGCCGTCCCGCTCTCGGGCTCGGCCACGTGCCCGAAGGCCGGCAGATCTTCCCCGACCACACCGTCCTGGAGAACCTCGCCCTCGGCGGCTTTCCGACCCGGCGGCGCAAGGCGGAGACCGACCGCAGGCGCGACGAGATGCTGGAGATCTTCCCCCGGCTGGCCGAGCGCGGCTCCCAGCTCGCCGGCACGCTGTCCGGGGGAGAGGCCCAGATGCTCGCGATCGCCCGCGCGCTGATGGCGGCGCCCCGGCTCCTCATGCTGGACGAGCCGTCGCTCGGCCTGGCCCCGCTCAAGGTCGCGGAGCTGTTCGGCTATCTCAAGCGGCTGCACGACGAGCGCGGGCTGACCATCCTGCTCGTCGAGCAGCAGGCCAGCACCGCGCTCCGGCTCGCCGACCGCGGATACGTGCTGGAGCGCGGCCGGGTGGCCGTCGAGGGCACCGGCGCCGAGTTGCGGGACGACCCCAGGGTCCAGGCCGCCTACCTCGGCCAGCTCCGCCAGGAAGCCGGCTGATCCCACCCGTCGCTCCACCCGGCGGTGACCGTCGGGCGCGGCGCCCCGGCAGGCGGCGCAGAACGCAGAGGCCGGTTCCGATCGTCGGAACCGGCCTTTCGCGTGCCCTCCGCCGGCAGCAGGAGCCCATCCGCGGGTGACCACAGCGGTTCGTAGCCCGTGTCCTCCTCACCGCGTGTCACCGAGGTGACGAACGTCCGGTAGGTTCTTCGACCTCGCCGACCTCCTCCTCGCTCATGGGGGCGGGAAGACGAAGTCACCCGGGAGCCGCGCGGGCATGGAAAAGCCCCCACGGTCGTCCCGGTGGGGGCTGTCGGGGTGGACGGGGATCAGCCGAAGGCGGCGGTGCCGGGCTTGACCACGCCGAGGAACGCGGCCACGAGGACCAGGAACCAGATCGCGTAGACGTACGGCAGGCAGGAGCGTACGGAGTGCCGGATCTGGTGCTCGACCTCGGGAGTGGAGCCCTCGGTCACCAGCTTGCCGAAAGCCGGGCCGAACGGGCTGAGCTGACGGCGGATCATCACGCCGGACAGGATGCACAGCGCGTACGCGGTGACCTTGGCGGCCAGCCACTTCGGGTTGGTGGTGACGCCGAACGGCTCGGCGGTGAAGAAGACGTACCCGGAGCCGGCGAGCAGCACCACGACCAGGCCGTACCGGACGATCAGGTCGAGCTTCTGCACCACCTTGCCGAGCTGGGTCGCGCCGCGCGTGTAGTCGTAGACGACCAGCACCAGCCAGCACAGCGCGCCCACCCACGTCAGGGCGAGGAGCCAGCCCGGGAAGACGTCCTCGCCGAACGGGCTCAGCGACATGAGCGTGACACCGCTCGGCAGGAAGAGGACGAGGCAGATCCTGGGCGCCATGTCCACGGCGTGCATGATCTTGGCGGCGACCGAGCGGGCCGGCGTCGGCAGTTCGGAGCGGAGGATGAACCGGCTGGAGTAGAAGACGCCGATGTCGCTGCCGAGCCAGTAGACGAAGAGCACGATGTGCAACAGGATCGCCAGGCTGTACGCGTTGAGGCCGTGTACCGGCTCCATGGTCGTCGCGAGGGGCATGGGGAGGGGCATGAGGTGACGCTCCGGTGATATGGCCGTGGCCGGACCCAGAGGCCCGGCCACGGTGTTCGCAAGGTGCACGAGCGGTGCGATGAGGGGTGCGTGAGGGGCGGACGGCTACATGCCGTCGCCGTCCCAGCGGCCGCGGGAGCGGCTGCGGACGGGGAGGCTGGAGATGATGGGCGCCGGGATGTGGTCGCCCGGCTTCCACGCCCGTCCGTGGGCCCAGTTGTGCGCGCCCTCGTCGGTGCGCTCGTCGGCGTGCCCCAGGGACGCGGGGTCCGCGCCCCAGTCCAGCGCCGGCACGTCGTGGTCGTGGTCGTGGTCGTGGTCGTGGCTGTGGCTGTGGCCGTGGTCGTGGCTGTGCCCGTGGTCGTGGTCGTCGCCGTGGCCGCCCTGAAGGTTGGCCGCGTCGAGGGCCTTGGCGATGGCCAGGATGCTGCGGTCGACGCCCTGTCCGTGCTGGACGTACTCGGCGTCGGGCTGGCCCTGGTCGCGCTGGAACTGCCAGGCGGCGGTGAGGTCGGCGATGTCCTTCTCGCTCCGCCAGGTGGGGCCGGAGCCGAGGTCGTGCGAGGACTGCGACCACCGCATACGACCCCCGTCGGGGCCGTAGTTGACGGCCTCGCCGCCCCAGCGGAACCACTCGTTCTGGGTGTACCAGTTCTGCAGTTCGCCGTCGGAGCGCAGCAGCCAGGTGGCCCCGCCCTCCATGGTGGTGAAGTGGCCGTGCTTCACGCGGGCGGGGCGGAAGAAGTACGTGCCGAGGTCCAGGGTGCCGAAGTTGTACTCCATGTGGCCCTGGGTGGTGTACGCCTCCTCGTAGCAGGGGTGGTGGGCGAGTCGGTGGTCGGCCCAGCCCTCCTGGGCGTGCACCAGGCGGGTGTAGAAGCCGGTCGCCGGGTCGACGTGCAGGTACTTGATGAACAGGCCGGGCATGGGGCCGGGGTTCGGCACCGCGTCCCAGTTCATGGCCTCGCTGTCGATGACGATGACGTCCTCGCGCGCGTCCGCCCAGCGCGGGGCGTTCAGGCTGTCCACGGCGTCGAAGCCGGCGTCGCCGTACTCGCGGTAGTGCAGGATCCGGGTGCCCTCGGCGAAGGTGATCGCGTCGGTGGGGACACCCTGCGGCGCGTAGACGTAGCCGCCCTTGCCGATCTCGCGGCCGCCGTACGTCATCGAGCCTTCGAGCACGTAGTACTCGGTGTTGGCGTGGTGGATGCCCGGCCCGCGGCCCCAATCGGTGTGGAAGTCGATCCGGAGCGACGAGGAGCCGTCCTCCTCGTCGACGGACAGGCGGCGCTCGCTGGCCCGCCCCTCACCGTTGACGAGCTCGGCGCCGTGCCACACATAGTCGTCTTCCTGGATCAGCTCGACATGGGGGCGCACTGTGATGTCCTTCCGCTGGCCTCAAAACTGTGTGTTCCGCTATACGAAACGGCGTTTCTATCAGATTGAGGGTAATTGTCTGAGGTATTGAGGGTCAAGGGGTCAGGCGCCGATCGCCGGGGGCTTGAGCTCGCGCTTGACGATCTTTCCGGCCGCGTTCCGGGGAAGAGTCGTGACGACCTCCCAGCGCTTGGGCACCTTGTAGCCCGCCAGGCTGGTACGGCAGTGCGCCTCCAGGCCGGCGAGCAGGCCGGGGTCGGCGGTCGGTCCGGCGGCCCCGCCGCGGAGGACGACGTACGCCATGACCTCCTCGCCCCACGTCTCGGACGGGACGCCGACCACGGCCGCCTCGGCGATCGACTCGTGCGCGGCCAGCACGTCCTCGACCTCGCGGGGGTAGACGTTGATCCCGCCCGAAATGATCATGTCCTTCTTGCGGTCGATGATGTGGATGTAGCCCTCGTCATCGCGCACCACGATGTCACCGCAGGTCAGGAAGCCGTCGTCCGTGGTGCACTCGTCGGTCGCCGCGGGGTTCTGGTGGTAGCCGTTCATCAGGAACGGGGAGCGGCTGAACAGTTCCCCGGGTTGTCCCGGCTCGACCGGATCGCCGTCCTCGCCGACGATCCGCAGCTCCGTCATGTACCAGGCGTGGCCGACCGACCCCGGCTTGCGGTGCTGGTCCGCCGGGCGGAGGTTGGTCACGATGCCCGCCTCGGTGGAGCCGTACAGCTCGTGCACGCCGCAGGCGGGGAACGTCTCCATGACCCACTGCTTGAGCGGCCAGGGCAGCGCGGCGGCATTGAAGTACAGCGTGTCGAGACTGCTCAGGTCCCTCGCCGCCAGCTTCCCGCCGTCCAGCGCACGGAGCATCTGCGCGTGCGTCGGCACCAGGAAGGCGGACTGGGCACGGTCCCGCTCGACGAGGTGCAGCAGCGCCTCAGGATCCCACTTGCGCAGCATCGTGACCGTGCCGCCGGTGTAGACCGGGGCGTACCCGAAGGCGAAGCCGGCGCCGTGGTACATGGGCGCCACCGCGACCGACACCCGGCCGGTACCGAGTCCCCACTCCATCGCGGAGCAGTAGAACGTCAGGGAGCGGCTCCGGTGGCTGATCAGCACACCCTTGGGCCGTCCGGTCGTCCCCGACGTGTACGTGATGCAGAACGGGTCGAGTTCGTCCACCCGCACCGCGGGATCCACCGCCCGCGCGCCGGCGAGCGCGTCCTCGTACGCCGGGCCGATCTGGGTGCCGTCGATGGAGAGCGTGACCAGGCGCAGTTCCTCGACCGCGTCGCCCACCACGGAGGCGAGGGCGTCGTCCAGGATGACCGCACCCGCGCCCGAGTGCTCCAGGATGTACCGCGCCTCGCCCGGGGTGAGGCGGGGGTTGAGCGGCACCATGAGCAGGCCCGCCTTGGCGATCCCGGCCGCGATCTCCGGGTATTCGAGCCGGTTCCCGAGCAGTACCGCGACAGGCCGGCCGGGCGTGAGGCCCCGCGCCAGGAGCGAGGCGGCCAGGCGGTTCGAGCGTTCGTCGAGCGCGGCGTAGGTGAGGGCGCGATCGCCGTCGATCACCGCAGTCGCCCGGGGGGTGGCGCGGGCGAACTCCCGTACGCCGCCCGCGATCGACAGAGGAGCACCTCCACGATGGACGGGCATGCTACTTCCTTCCGTGAAGCCGTAGATGGTGCGACATATTGGAACAACGTTTCATCTGGTAGGCAAGGGGTCAGTCGCGGGGCTGCCACAGCGTGACCGAGACGCCGTTCGGGGTGTCGGCGGTGGCCACGATCGCGCGCCCGTGCAGCGGGTCGTCGGTCTCGACCGGAGAGGTCAGCACCCGCCCGCCGGTCCTGCGGACGCTCTCCAGCGCCGCCTCCAGGTCCCGGGTGCGGACCGACCAGCCGCTGTGGCCGAGCGAGCGGGCCGGACGCTGGGTCGCCCGGCGGTCCACGCCGTGCTCGCCCGCGGCCGAGGTGACCTCGATGCGGGCGGTCTTCTCCCCGGCCAGGAAGGCCAGGCGCATCTTGGTGCCCGCGGGCAGCCCGGCCACCTTGTCGAAGCCGGGGGAGGAGAAGACCACGTCGTACCAGACCGCCATGCCCAGACCCTCGGGTCCCCAGAAGCCCACCTCGGCGTCGGCGTCGGGGACGTGGCAGACGACCGACGTCAGCTCGGTGTACGACCGCTCGGGGTCGGCGGCCCACGCCTCGGTGCCGCGTACGGCGGCGGGCTGGACGAAGACCACGACCGTCCCGTCCGGGGCGGGGCACACGCCCTGCGTGACCTGGACCTCGCGCTCGCCGACCGCGACGCCGTACGTGGTGGGCGGGGTGGCCCAGTCCCGGCCGGACCGGCCGAGTTCGGCGTGCGCGGCCTCGATGTCGCGGGCGTACATGTCGATCCCGACCAGGCCGACGTCGAGGTTGTGCGGCGGGTCGGCGGGCGCGATCGGCTCCGGCACGCGTACCAGGTGGATCCGCCCGGTGCCGGCTCCGGCGGCGGCCAGCGCGACGGCCTCGACGTCCGCGGGGCCCGAGGCCCACAGCGCGTCGGCGACGGCCCCGGGGACGACGCCTTCCGCGGCCACCTCGTAGCCCAGTTCGCCGACGAAGAAGTCCAGGTGGGGGCCGAACTCGGTGACGCCGACGATGGCGGCGGTGATGCCCTCGACCAGTGGCTGCGGGGTTGTCTCGGTCACGGTGATCCCTTCTCAACGTGTCTGTTCCTTCTATCGGAACACTGTTCCATTCAATCCGAGATCACGCTAGGCTCGCCGCCGACGGCCTGTCAACGGCCCGTTCACCACTCCGCGATCACCTGTGACCAGGGAGGACCTATGCGCGCGGCGCTTTCCGGGATGCCGATCATCAGCAAGCACCTCGGCGAATGGCGGGGCGAGTACATCCACATCGACGCCGACGGCACCATCGTCGACCGGCACGCGTCCCACCTGTACTGCCGAGTCCCCGAGGACGGCTCGTACGACATCCTGCAGACGAACACCTACACCTGGGCGGACGGCCGGGAGGAGGCGTTCGACTTCGGCGGGAAGCTCGACGCCGACGGTGTCTGCCACTTCGACACCGACCGCATCATCGGCGAGATGAGCCAGGTCGACGACCAGACGATCGTGCTGACGTGGTCGTACAAGAACGACCCGGACAACTACCTGTACGAGCTGATCCAGCTCTCCCGTGACGGCCTGCACAAGTGCCGTACCTGGCAGTGGATGGACGGCGACCGCCTCGTCAAGCGCACTGTCATCAACGAGACCAAGGTCGTCTGAACCCGCGTCACCGCCTCGTCCGCGTCCGCGTCCCGGTGTCCTCTGCGACGCCTCCGGGGCGCGGCGGACCCTCGTCGGCCTCCGTCGAACCGAGGGTGAACCGGGGATGGACCGGGGGTGAACCGGGATGGCGTTCCGTGAGATCCGGCAATTCCGTCTGACCCCTTCCGCACCCCCCTTCCCGCAACTACTATTCCGCTCACGGAAATCATGTTCCGTGTCGCGGAACACGCGATGCCTATACGCAAATGAGGACCCGGGATGCTTCGGTATGTCGGACGTCGGGTCGCCGGCCTCGCGCTGGTCCTGCTCATCGTCTTGACGCTCGTCTTCTTCATGCTCAGGGCCGCCCCCGGCGGGCCGGTCGACGCCTATCTCGGGATGAACCCCACCCCGGAGAAGCGGGCCGAAGTGGAGCACCGCTTCGGTCTCGACCAGCCCATCTGGGTGCAGTACGCCAAGTTCCTGGGCAATCTCGCCTCCGGCGACCTCGGTAACTCGCTCTTCAGCGACCGGCCGGTGAGCGCCATCATCGGGGAGCGGCTGCCGGTCACCCTCGAACTCAGTCTGGCCGCCTTCGTCTTCTGGGTCGTGGTCGGTCTCGCCGCCGGAGCGCTCGCCGCCCGCAGGCGCGACTCGTTCGTGGACGGGCTCGTCCGCGTGGGCAGCGTCGTCGCGCTGTCCATCCCGAGCTTCTGGCTGGCGCTCGTCCTGGTCGTCGTCTTCGGGCTCTACATCAAGGGGGTGCTGCCCTCCAGCGGCTGGGTGCCCTTCACCGAGGATCCGTGGGAGAACCTGCGCGGCGTGGTGTTACCGGCCTTCGCCCTCGGACTCGGCTCGGGTGCGGTCATCGCCCGTACGCTGCGCGCTTCCATGATCGAGACGACGCGGGCGGACTACGTGTCCTTCGCCCGCGCCATGGGGATGGCCGAGCGCCGCGTCCTGCGCCGGATCACGATGCGCAACGCGATCATCCCGACGGCGACCGTGATCGGGCTCATGCTCGGTGTGTTCGTCAGCGGGACCGTGCTCGTGGAGAACGTGTTCAACATCCCCGGGATCGGCCAGACCATCGTCGGCGCGTTCCGCCAGCACGACTATCCGCTGGCCATCGCCTGCACGCTGATCACCGCCACGGTGTTCCTCGTCGCCAACCTGGTCGTCGATCTCCTCTACTTCGTGCTCAACCCCCGGATTCGCGCCGGGTTCCTGAACGGGACGGCTCGCTAGACATGGTGATGACCCGAGTGCTCCCACGCTCCCGGACCTCCCGGCTCAGGATGCCGCGGATGTCCGCGCTGACCTGGAGCGGCCTGGTCCTGCTGCTGCTGTTCCTGCTGCTGGCCGTGGTCGGCCCCCTGGTCGCCGGCACGTCGACCGCCCGGACCGGTGACACCCTCGCCGCGCCGGGTGCGGCGCACCTGTTCGGCACCGACCACCTCCAGCGGGACCTGTTCGCCCGTACGGCGGAGGGCGCCAGGGTGTCGCTGCTGGTGGCGGTGGCCGGGGTCGGGTTCGGGCTGGTGGTCGCGGTTCCCGCCGGTCTGGTGGCCGGGTACTTCGGCGGCCGCTGGCCGGACGATGTGATCATGCGGATCCTGGAGGCGCTCCAGGCGCTGCCGCTGTTCGTCTTCGCGCTGTTCGTCATCGGCGTCACCGGGACCGGCGACTCCGAGATCGGCCCCGTCACCCTCACGTCGACGACCAAGGTCGTGCTGCTCCTCGGCGTCGGCTTCATCCCGTACTTCGCCCGGGTCACCCGGTCGGCCACGCTCGTCGAGGTCCAGGAGGACTACGTGGACGCGCTGCGGGTGGTCGGCGTCCCCCGATGGCGCATCATCGCCGGCGAGATCCTGGTCAACGTGCTGCCGCCGGTCCTGGTCCAGGCGTTCCTGTGGATCGGGGTGGCGATCTTCGCGGAGAGCGCCCTCAGCTTCCTCGGCCTCGGGATCCAGCCGCCCCAGCCCAGCCTGGGCAACATCCTCGGCGACGCGACCGGCTACATGCTGCTGGGCGCGTGGTGGTACTCGATCATCCCGGGCCTGGTCATCCTCGTCGCCACGATCGGCTTCAACCTCGTCGGGGACGGCCTCGGCGACGCTCTCGACGCTGACAACCGCCGCTGAGCCGTACCGCTCCGCACCCCCCTACACCCTTTGAGGAAATAAGTGATGATTAATCACAACATGTCCACGTTTGATCGTCGGCGGTTCCTGACGATGACCGGAGTCCTCACCGCCGGAGCGCTCGCGCTGGCCGCGTGCGGTACGGACGACTCCGCCACCGGTGGCGCGGCCAAGGAAGGCAAGAAGGTCGAGACGATCACGTTCGGCGTCGTCTCCATCTCCGACTACATGAACCCGCTGACCAACACCTCCAAGCGGGTGCACTGGATCACCGACCCGGTCGTGGAGTCCCTCTACACCTACGACGCGTCGCTGAAGTCGATCCCGCTGCTCGCCGACGGCGAGCCCGAGATCTCCGACGACGGTCTGACCTGGACGATCAAGCTGAAGCAGGGCGTGACCTTCCACAACGGCGATCCGCTCACCGCCGACGACGTGGTGGCGTCGCTCACGTTCGTCAGCAACCCCAAGAGCACGAGCGACTGGACCACGTTCTTCGCCTACTACGTCAAGAGCGCCGAGGCCGTCGACAAGCAGACCGTGAAGATCACGCTGACCACGCCGTTCGGCGTGCTCCGCTCGCACCTCACCAACCTGCCCATCGTGCACAAGGCGTTCGTGGAGCGGACCGACACCACCATGGGCACCGGCCCGTTCAAGGTGGACAAGGTGGCCCAGGGACGGCAGGTCACGCTGAGCCGCAACGACGCCTACCACGGCACCAAGCCGGAGCTGAAGGGCGTCGTCTTCGAGGCCATCCCCGACCCGGCCACCCGGCTGGTCAACCTGCGCGAAGGCAAGATCCACATCATGACCGACGTCTCCCCGGAGAGCGTCGCCCTGCTCAAGCAGGACAGCCAGATCACGGTGCACGAGGTGGACGCGCCCAGCGACATCATCACGTACTTCGTGGCGAACAAGGCGCCCTTCGATGACGTCAAGGTGCGCCAGGCGCTCGCATACGCGATGGACCGCAAGGGCGTGCGCGACATCGTGTACGCGGGGACCGCGAAGATCGCCCAGGGTCCGGTCGGCCCGGCCGTCGAGGGCCACGACTCCTCGCTCCAGATCTACGGCGAGGCGCCCGACTACGCGAAGGCCAAGGCGCTCCTGGCCGAGGCGGGAGTGTCCTCCCTGGAGTTCACCCTGATGGTCACCAGCGACGCGGTGATGAAGAACGTCGGCCAGGTGCTCGCCGAAGGCTGGAAGCAGGCCGGCATCACCTGCACCCTCGAAGTCCTCGACTTCAGCCCGTGGGTGAAGAACTGGGCGTCCGGCAAGTACCAGATGGCGATGACCGGGTTCGAGAGCGGCTTCGGCGGCGGCCGCACGGCGGTCACCGTGCTCGGCCCGATGAGCTCGAAGAACCCGCTCAACTTCGGCTACAAGAACGACGAGGTGGACAAGCTGCTCGGCGAGGCGTGGGCCACCACCGACGACGCCGCGCGCGTCGAGGCCTGCAAGAAGATCAACGGGATCCTCGCGAACGACGCCATCATGATCCCGCCGGTCTACCCCCGGCTCGTCGTGGCGCAGCGCAAGGAGATCTCGCCCCTCGACGAGAAGCTCATGGGCGTCAGCCGGGTCTCGCTTCCCCCGGTGCGCGCGGTCTGATGGCGCCGGAGCCGAAGGCCGGAGGGGCGGCGGCGCCGTCCCCGGCCGGTCCCGCACTTCTGTCCGTACGGGACCTCGCCGTCACGTTCCGCACCAGGGACGGCGAGGTGCCCGCCGTGCGCGAGGTCTCCTTCGACCTGGCCCGCGGCGAGATCCTCGGCCTGGTCGGGGAGTCGGGATCGGGCAAGAGCACGCTGCTCACGGCGCTGATGCGCATGCTGCCGCGCAACGCCGGGATCACCGCCGGCCACATCGGCTTCGACGGCACCGACCTGCTGGCGCTGCGCGAGGACGGCATGCGCCGGCTGCGCGGCGACCGGATCGGCCTGATCCCGCAGCGGCCGATGACCTCGTTGTCACCGACCACGTCCGTCGGCCGTCAGCTCCGCTGGCACCTCGACGGGCTCGACGAGGGGCGGCTCAAGGAACTGCTCGGCGGTGTCGGGCTGGGCGCCGTGCTCGACCGGCTGGACAGCTATCCGTTCGAGTTCTCCGGCGGCCAGCTCCAGCGCCTGCTCATCGCCGTGGCCGCGCTCGGCAAGCAGCCCGACCTGCTGCTGGCCGACGAGCCGACCACGACGCTCGACGCCACCGTGCAGGCGCAGGTGCTGCGGCTGCTGCTGGAACTGCGCGACCGGGTCGGCCTGACGATGGTGTTCGTCACCCACGACCTGGGCGTGATCTCGCAGGTCAGCGATCGCATCGGGGTCATGTACGCCGGGCGGTTGGTCGAGGTCGCCCCGGCCCGTGAGCTGTTCGACGCGCCCAAGCACCCGTACACGCGGGCGCTGCTGGAGGCGATCCCCGGGCGGCACCGCCGGGGTGAGCCGCTGCGCTCCATTCCCGGCACGGTCACGGGCGCGAACCGGCTTCCCGGCTGCCCGTTCGCCCCGCGCTGCGCCGCCGTCGTCGACCGGTGCCATGAGGAGAACCCGGAGGTACGCGAGGTGGGAGAGTCGCTGGTGCGCTGCCATCGGGCGGGTGAGGACCTGTGAGCGCCGTCAGGGCGGAGGATCTCAGGAAGCACTACCGGATCAGGTCCGGCCGCAGGGGCGAGGACCGGGTGGTGCACGCGGTCGACGGCGTCTCGTTCGAGGTGCCCGAGGGCCGTACGCTCGCGATCATCGGCGAGTCCGGCTGCGGCAAGTCGACGATCGCCCGCATGCTGGTCCGGCTGGCGGAGCCGACCGAGGGCCGGATCCTCGTCCACGGCGCCGAGGGCGTCGACCGGCGCGCGATCCAGCTCGTCTCGCAGAACCCCTGGTCGGCGCTGAACCGGCGCAAGAGCATCCGCCACGCGCTGGAGCAGCCGCTGGCCGTGCACGGGCTGTACCCCGACAAGGCGGCGCGGGCAGCCCGGGTCCGCGAGCTGCTGCACCTGGTCGGCCTCACCGAGGAATACCTCGGCCGCAGGCCCGGCGGCGTGAGCGGCGGCGAGCTGCAGCGCGTGACCGTCGCGAGGGCGCTGGCCGTCGAGCCGCGCGTCCTGGTGCTGGACGAGCCCACCGCCAGCCTCGACGTCAGCGTCAAGGCGCTGCTCGTGAACCTGCTGCTCGACCTGAAGCAGCGCCTCGGGCTCAGCTACGTGCTCATCACGCACGAGATCGACATCGCCCGGCACCTGGCCGACGAGGTCGCGGTCATGTACCTCGGCCGGTTCGTCGAGACGGGCGACGCCGAGCGGATCTTCTCCGCCCCCCGGCACCCCTACACCCGCGCGCTGCTCGCCGCCGTGCCGGGCCCCGGCCGGGAGCCGGCCGCGCCGCTCCAGGGCGAGGTGCCGTCCGCGGTCGCGCCGCCGCCCGGCTGCCGGTTCCACACCCGGTGCCCGATGGCCGTCGACGCCTGCGCGCGCACCGAGCCGGCGCTCGAGCCGGACCAGGACGGACGGCTGGTGGCCTGCCTCCGCGCCGACGAGTTCCTCTCGCCCGCAGAAACCGCCTGACGACAACCGCTGACAAGGAGACCAACCGATGACCGACCCCGCCGAGAGCACGGCACTCACCCAGGACACCGACGGCGGTTACCCCACCGTCCCGCTGGCCAAGGACGTCTGGACTCTCGGCGTCGTCCAGTCCCGCGTGCACCCGACACCGGACCCGTCCGGGATGAAGGCCAACCTCGACCACATGCTCCATCTGATCGACAACTCCTTCCACGTCGGGTTCGGCCCCGGCCCGGACCTGCTGTTCTTCCACGAGTTCCCGATCAGCGGCTGGGACAGGTGGACCAAGGCGGAGACCGAGCGGCGGTGCATCGAGATCCCGGGCGAGGAGACCGAGCTGATCGCCGCCAAGGCCCGGCAGTACAAGTGCTACATCGCCTTCGGCGCCTACGTCCGCGACCCGGACTGGCCGGGCCACGTGCTCAGCATCACCACGTTGATCGGCCCGGACGGCGAGATCGTGGCCAAGCACTGGAAGGCGCGCAACGTCAAGGGCGTGTTCAGCGGCTTCGAGCTGTTCACCACCACCGTGTACGACGTCCTGGACGAGTACGTCGAGAAGTACGGCGAGGACGCGGTCGTCCCGGTGGCGCGCACCCCTCTGGGCAACATCTCCATGTCCTCCACCCAGCTGGAGCCCGAGCTGTTCCGGGCCGCCGCGATCAAGGGCGCCGAGGTCTTCCTCCGTACGGCGAGCGGCAGCTTCACCGAGATCGACGTCCGCGCCTCGGCGCTGCACAACCGGGTGTACTGCGCGATCGCCAACAACTCGGTGCTCTCCGCGGAGACCAACTACTTCGAGGACACCGGCGCGGGCGGCACCGCGATCTACGGCCCGGACGGCATGGCCATCGCGGCGGCCGACAGCAAGTTCGAGAAGCTCGTCCTCGGGCAGATCCCGATCGCCTCGTTCCGGGCCAGGCACCGCCAGCCGGACATCCACTGGGACCTCTACCGGCCGATCTTCGAGCGTTACCGGAGCCGCTTCGAGCCGAACCTCTACACGCCGTACCAGCCGGTCAGCCTGGAGGACGCCGGAGCCTACCTGAACGGCAGGTCACGCTGGCGGTAACGGAGCGACCATCAGAGAGCGCACCTCGTCGGGCGTGAGCGTGGCGCCGTGTCCGGCCTCGGCGCCGAACCGCTCCTCACCCAGCGCCGTACGGACCCGGTCGGTGATCCGGTCGATGTCCACGCGCTCCGCGGGGGCGGGGGAGAGGGAACCCGACGCCCGGGCCGCGGCGGCCGCGCCCAGGATCCGGGCGGCCCGGTCGTGGTGTCCGGCGAGGGACAGCGCCCCGGCCAGACCGTCCAGGACGATGGTCATGTCCCGGGCGGTGTCGAATCCGGCCGCGAGATGGAACGCCTCACGATGCAGGTCGAAGGCGGTCGCCGCGTCCCCACGCTGCTCGGCCGTGAAGCCGAGCTCGATCAGCACCAGAGGCAGGTGCGGAGGCGCGGCCTGCCCGGGCTCCCGGTGCGGGGTGTGGTCCAGCACGTCACGCAGGTGGGTCTCGGCGAGGTCGAGCCTGCCGTACCTGCGCGCGGCGAACGCGAGCCCCATCTTGGCGAAGATCTGCCCGGCCTGGTGGTGCTGCTCGACGGCCAGCCGCAGCGCCCGCGCGCAGAACTCGCCCGACCCCGCGAAGTCGCCGCGCCGCAGCGCGATCCAGCCGAGCCAGGCCAGCCGCCCGCCGACCTCCGTCCACAGTTCGAGCTCCTCGGCCACACGCAGCCCGTCCCGGTGGAGCAGCTCGGCCCGGTCGAGGTCGTCGGTCATCTCGGCCAGCGCGCCGAGCCAGCCGGTGGCCTCCAGCCTGCCCCAGCGGTCGCCGAGTTCGTCGAACAGCTCCAGGCTCCGCTCACCGTCGCGGCGCAACGCGTCGAGGTCGCCCCGGACGTGCGCGAGCTTGGCCCGCGTGGCGAGGGCCGCCGCGGTTCCCCACAGGTCGCCGCGTGACCGGAAGGCGGGCAGCGCGAGGTCCAGCAGTTCCCGGGCGACGGCGAGGTCGCCCAGATCGACCCCGGTATAGGCCAGGAACCACTGTGCCCGTGCCAGCCCGCCCGGTTCGCCGGCTTCCTCGAACATCCGGAGCGCCGCGCGGCGACGGTCCTCCCGGTCCGCGACGTCCCCCTGGAGCAGCCCGATGCCGACGTGCCAGGCCAGCGCCTCGGCCCGCCGCGCCGGGGCCACGTCACCGTCCGCGGCGGCGACGGCCAGCGCCGCCGTCAGGGACCGCCGGGCCTCGGTCAGCCGCCCGCGCAGGAACCAGTACCAGGCCATCGCGTTGACGAGGCGGAGCGCGTCGTCCGCGTTCCCGTCCCTGACGGCGGCGTTCAGCGCGGCCCGCAGGTTGGCCGCCTCCGCGTCGAGGCGGCGCAGCCAGCGCCGCTGGTCGGCGCCGTGCAGGTGCGGTACGGCCCGCTCGGCGAAGGCGATGTGGAAGCGGTGGTGCCGCCGCCTGATCCGGTCGAGCTCCTCCGCCTCCTGGAGGCGCTCGACGCAGTACGCCGCCACCGACTCCAGCAGCCGGTAACGGGGGCCGTCGGGCCCGTCCGCCATCATCACCAGCGACCGGTCGACCAGGCGCGCGAGCAGGTCGAGAACGTCCAGTCCGTCCTCAGCGCAGACGGCCTCGGCGGCGTCCACGGTGCAGCCGTCGGCGTGTACGGCCAGCCGGCGCAGCACGACCCGCTCGGGTTCCGTCAGCAGGTCCCAGCTCCACCCGATCATCGCGGCCAGGGTCTGCTGGCGCGGCGGGGCACCTCGATGCCCGGTGGCGAGCAGCCGGAACCGGTCGTCGAGGCGCTCGACCAGGCCGTGCACGCCCAGGGCGCGCACCCTCGTCGCGGCCAGTTCCAGGGCCAGCGGTATGCCGTCCAGCCGGCGGCACAACATCGCGACCGCCGACGCGTTGTCCGTGTTCAGGGTGAATCCCCGTGCCGAGGCGGACGCGCGGGCCACGAACAACCGCACCGATCCGGCTCGCTCCAGCACCGCGACGTCGTCGGCGGCGTGGCCGGGCACCTCCAGCGGCGGAACACTCCAGACCACCTCACCGGCGAGCCCGAGCGGCTCCTGGCCGGTCGCGAGGAGCCGCAGTCCCGGAGCCGCCCGCAGCAGCCGCCCCGCCAGTTCCGAGACCGGCTCGACGACGTGTTCGCAGTTGTCGAGCACCAGCAGCAGCCGCCGGGGACGGAGCGCGTCGGCCAGCCGCTCCACCGCGGTCACCGGCTCGGCCGGCTGCTCGGAGGCCGTGCCGTCCCGGACGTCGAGCACCCCCATGATCGTCTCGGCCAGCCGGGGCAGCGCGTCCTGGTCGGCCGGTCTGTCCAGCGCGGCCAGTTCGACCCACCACACGCCGTCAGGGAACGCGTCCGGCGCGGGGGACTCCGGGGATGCGCCGGGGTCGTGGTCGAACAGACACCTGGCGGCCTCCATCGCCAGCCGGGTCTTGCCCACCCCGCCGGGGCCGGTGAGCGTCACCAGCCGGTCCGTGCCCAGCCGCGCCCGGATCTCGGCGACCGCGCCGTCCCTGCCGATCAGTCCGGTGACCGGCGCGGGGAGGTTCGTGACCGGCCGCGTCGCCGGAGAGTCCGGTACGGCCGCCGCCAGCGCCGGGTCCTGCGTCAGGATCGCCCGATGGAGGGCCACCAGGTCGGCGCCGGGGTCCAACCCCAGCTCGTCGGCCAGGAGCGCGCGCAGGCTCTCGTAGCCGGCGAGTGCCTCGCTCTGCCGTCCGGAACGGTAGAGGGCGCGCATGTGCACCGCGCGCAGCCTCTCCCGGAGCGGATGCTCGGCCACCAGGTGACCGAGCTCCCCGGCCAGCGGGACGTGCTCGCCCAGCGCCAGCCGTACCTCCGCGAGGTCCTCGTGCGCGGTCAGCCGCAGTTCCGTCAGGTGGGCAACGGCGGCACGGACGAACGGCTCGTCCGCGAAGTCGGCGAACGCCGTGCCCCGCCACAGCGCGAGCGCGTCGGACAGCAGCGCCGCCCTGCTCCTCGGGTCGTCGGCCCGGCCCGCCTCGGCGAGCAGCGACCGGAAGTCGGCGGCGTCGGTGTCGGCCTTCAGCAGGTAACCCGCCGGCTGGAGCGGGACCAGTTCGCGTCCGCCCGGCTCTGCGTCCTCCAGAACCCGGCGGAGCTGCGACACCTTGGCCGACAGCGCGCCGAGGGGGTTCCCCGGCTGGTCCTCGCCCCACAGGTCGTCGACCAGCCGGTCGGCCGGCACCGGCCGGCCCTCGTGCGCCAGCAGGTCGGCCAGCAGGGCACGGACCTTGAGCCCGGGGACGGTGACGACCTCGCCACCCGCCCGCCACACCGCCAACGGACCCAGCACCCCAAAACGCATGCGCGCCACGATAACGCGCCTTTTCCCCGCGTCGGCGGATCTCCGTAAACCGATGCGAAAGAAGCCGTAAACGGCCTCCGGCATCGTTGGCCACGTCGGAAAACGAACGAGAGGGGGACCGGAATGGACCAGCGGAGGCTACGGGTGGCGATCATCATCGGCAGCACCCGCAAGGGCCGGTTCGGACCCACCGTGGCCGGCTGGTTCGCCGCCAGGGCCCGCAGACGCGGCGACCTGGACGTCGACCTGGTGGACCTGGCCGAGGCCGACCTGCCGCAGACCCTCACCGACCACGAGGAGCCCGTCCCGGCGCGGGTGCGGGCGCTGGCGCCGCGGCTGACGGCCGCCGACGCCTTCGCGGTGGTCACCCCCGAGTACAACCGGAGCTTCCCCGCTCCGCTCAAGACGGCGATCGACTGGTATCACGAGGAGTGGCAGGCCAAGCCCGTCACCTTCGTCGCGTACGGCAGGGAGTCCGGTGGCCTGCGCGCCGTCGACCAGCTCCGGCAGGTCTTCACCGAGCTGCACGCCGTGGCCATCCGCGACGTGATCACACTGCCCTGCTACTGGGACCTGTTCGCCGCCGACGGCACCTGGCCCAAGGCCACCGCGGAGTGCAACGCCGCGGCCACGACCGCGCTGGACCGCCTGGTCTGGTGGGCCGGCGCGTTGCGGGACGCGCGGGACAGGTCCCCGTACATCCCGTGAGGTCCCTTCGGGATCTCGCCCCAGCAATGACACCGTCCACGGCACCATCGACGACACGGAGAGCACCATGCGGAAGATCATCGCCTCGACCTACAGCACGCTCGACGGCTTCATCGACAACCCCCACCTGTGGTCCCTGCAGTACAACAGCCCGGACGCCATGACGTACGCGTTCACCATGACCACCGGGTGCGACGCGCTGATGCTGGGCCGCGTCACCTACGAGGGCATGGCTCATGCCTGGCCGAACATGGGCGGCAACCCCTACGCCGACCACGTCAACTCCATCACCAAGTACGTGGTGGCCTCCCAGCCGGTCGACACCAGCGCCTGGGACCCCACCGTCGTCATCCCCGGAGACGACCTGGCCGCGCAGGTCGCCAAAATCAAGGAGCAGGACGGCAAGGACATCCTGATCTGGGGGTGCGGCCGGCTCACCGACGCGCTGATGGAGCACGGCCTCCTGGACGAGTACCGGATCTGGCTCTACCCCGTCATCCGCGGCGAGGGGGAGCGCCTGTTCCGCGAGGGCACCGAGGCGACCCTGGAGCTCGCGGACTCCACGGCGTTCGAGTCCGGCGTCGTCGTCAACACCTACCGGCCGGTGAGCGCGGGCGGGGACGCGGGCGCGGAGGAGCCCGTCTCCGGCTGATCGGGCCGAGGGGGTCATGCCCCGCCACGCCCCGTCCGGACGCCATGGGCGCGTCCGCGGCGGGGCGGTGGCACGCCGGACCCAGGGGTGCTCTGGCGGTATGCGGGGATCGATACGATCACCGCCATGATGCGCAAAATGATCACGTTGGCCGCTGTGGCCGGAGTCGCCGTGTCGGTGGCTCAGGTGCCCGCGTCCGCGTCCTCTTCTTCCGTTTTATCCTCCTCCGCCTCTTCGTCCTCCACCGCCGCCACCACGCCGCTGGTCCTGCGCGGCGGCCTGACCCTGGACCTGCCGAGCTCGTGGCAGGTGTACGGCGGCGGTGACCAGATCCGCGTGGTGACCGGTGCCTGCACGCGGCCCAGGAGCCACTATTTCGAGCCGAAGTGCCGCAGCTTCTGGGTGATGGGGACGCAGGCGATCAGGACCGGTGGTGAGGGCTTCCAGACGTACAACCCCAACCGGGGGCCGTTCTACCCGGCGGTGGACGTGGCGCCGTGCGCGACGAACCCCTCGCTCGGCCAGGTCCTCGGCAAGGCCGTCGCCGTCGGCTACCGCCCCGTCGGCGCGGGGCACAGGGCCCACTACCGGGTGTGGCCCGGCCGCTGCGTGCGCTACGACAACGGAGAGCAGAAGTCGACGTTCAAGCAGCGCGAGTGGTACCTGCCGAAGGAACGCATCCTGATCGTCGACCAGTGGGGGACGCCGGGACTGACCACCGTCCTGAAGAACGCCGTCTGGCGCTGACGGCGGCGGGATCCGGCGCGATCACCGCGAGGTGCGTGACCGGCGGGTACGGACCCCGCGCGGCGGTGTGAAGACGTAGAGCGTGAGGATGTCCGGCAAATCGGCCACCCCCGGGCCTCCGGCACGGACCCAGACTGCGATGTCCTCGGTGGCCATCGCGTCGTTGACCAGGCCGAACCACACCGGCCGGCCGCCCGCGGCACGCCCCTCCGACGACGGCTGGACGACGATCACGTTGGCCCGCTCGCACACGAGCAGGCAGGGGGTGACCCGGATCTCGGCGACCTCCGACAGACGGCGGACCTGCTCGGCGTGGTCGACGCCGGTCACCTTGGCGGTGCCACAGCAGCAGTCACGGCAGACGGCGATCCTGCAGGGAACCGGACGCCTCATGGACGCGGGAGCCGGTCGCCGGTCCGCCGGGCACCCGATCCGTGCTCCGCGACCATGCTGTGACTCATCGTGGCCCCCCGGCGCTGTCGTACGGCGCACGCCATCCGAGCGCGGCCGGTTCCGGGGTCCAGCATCGCTCAGCCTCGGTATTCGCCCAGGTAGGCACGCTGAAGGCCGGGCGCGATGATGATCGCTTCCCGGTGGAGGGCCGGCCTCCCCGGGCAGTGATCACCGTGCCCGGCGGGGCCGGAACGCCGGGCGATAGCGTGAGCACCCTCCGAATCACCTTCCGATCACGAGGAGGACGGGTTGAAGGGCGCGTTGCTGGTCGCGGGGACCACGTCGGACGCCGGGAAGAGCGTCGTCACGGCCGGGATCTGCCGCTGGCTGGCCAGGCAGGGCGTCCGGGTGGCGCCGTTCAAGGCGCAGAACATGTCGCTCAACTCGTTCGTCACCGGCGACGGCGCGGAGATCGGCCGGGCGCAGGCGGTGCAGGCGGCGGCCTGCGGCCTGGAGCCGTCCGCCGACATGAACCCGATCCTCCTCAAACCCGGCAGCGACCGGCGCAGCCAGGTCGTCGTGCGCGGCCGCCCCATGGCCGACGTGGACGCGATGGAGTACGGCGCGCTCAAGGACCGGCTGCGCACCGTCGCGGTCGAGGCGCTCGACCGGCTGCGGTCGCGGTACGACGTGGTGGTCTGCGAGGGCGCCGGCAGCCCCGCCGAGATCAACCTGCGCCGGGGCGACATCGCCAACATGGGCCTGGCCCAGGCCGCCAGGTTGCCCGTCATCGTCGTCGGGGACATCGACAGGGGCGGTGTCTTCGCCTCCATGTACGGCACGCTCGCCCTGCTCGACGCCGCCGACCAGTCGCTCGTCGCGGGGTTCGTGGTCAACAAGTTCAGAGGAGCGCGCGAACTGCTGGAGCCGGGGCTCGACACGCTCCGCGAGCTGACCGGCCGTGAGGTCTACGGGGTGCTCCCGTGGCTGGACGGGCTGTGGATGGACGTGGAGGACTCGCTCGCCCTGGACAACCGCCCGTCGGTCGCGGCGCCCGGCGGGCGCACCCTGCGGGTGGCCGTCGTCAGGCTGCCGCGGATCTCCAACTTCACCGACGTGGACGCGCTGGCCGGTGAGCCGGGGGTGGTGGTCCGCTTCGTGACCTCGGCCGCCGAACTGGACGACGCCGATCTCGTGGTCCTGCCCGGCTCCCGTGCCACCGTGTCCGACCTCGCCTGGCTGCGCTCCTCGGGGCTGGCGGAGGCCGTACGGGATCGGGCGGCGCGGGAGAGACCGGTGCTGGGCGTCTGCGGCGGCTACCAGATGCTGGCCCGGACGATCAGGGACGACGTGGAGTCGGGCGCCGGGCTGGTGGAGGGGCTCGGCCTGCTGCCCGCGTCGGTCGAGTTCGCGGCGGGCAAGACCCTCGCGCGCCCGGTGGGCGAGGCGTACGGCTGCCAGGTGTCCGCGTACGAGATCCACCACGGCACGGTGACGGTGGATCCGCGCCCGGCCGCCCGGCCCGGCGGGGATCCGGGAACTCCGGGCCGGAACGGCCACCATGAGTCGGAGCCGTTCCTCGACGGCTGCCGCGTGGGCGCGGTGTGGGGGACGACCTGGCACGGCGCCCTGGAGAACGACGGCTTCCGCAGGGCGTTCCTCGCGGACGTCGCGGCGGTCGCCGGGCGGGACTTCACCCCCTCACCGGACACGTCGTTCTCCGCGCTGCGCGAGGCCAGGCTGGACGCGCTCGGCGACCTGGTCGGGACGTACATGGACACCGCGGCGCTGGTGCGGCTGATCGAGAGCGGGGCGCCCGACGGCCTTCGGCTGCTGCCCCCGGGCGCGTGAGCGTCGGCGCTCCCCGAGCCAGGGGTTCCGGCGATCCACGGGGGCGCGGTATGACCCGTGCGGGCGCGTTCCGGTCGCATACGGGATGTTCCGGTGTTCACACGGGGAGGACGTCACTACGATCGCGGAGTGACGGATGCGGATGACACTCTTCACGTTCGGGCCATCGACGCCTTCATCGCCGCGACCGGAGCGAGCGATCCGGAGCAGCGGGCCACGCTGCTGAGCCGGGCGCTCGCCGCCGACGTCGTCTTCTGGGGCCCGCTGGGTCGCGGCGTCGGCCGCGAGGCGGTGGAGGACTTCATCACCGAGGTGGTGCAGGGGCACCCGTCGGGCCCCTGCCGGATGGTGCGGACCACGGGAGTGGACGCGCCGGAGGAATGGGCGCGGTTCGGCTGGTGCTACGAGGACGCCGCCGGCCGGCCCATCCTGTCCGGAACGGACATGGTCCACGTCACCCCCGCCGGGGACATCGACGAGATCGTGGTCTTCGCCGGCCCCCTGAAGTGATCATGCTCCCCCGCCGCGTTCGGCGGGGCGGACGAGAGCAGGCAGCGGGTCGCCTCGGTTCTCGGCGCGGCGAAAGAGGAGATCGCGCTGACCAGCCTGATCCGCCCGACCGGATTTCTCGCCGGATAGCCAGCTCGATATGAATATTTCTGACCATCTCCGATGAACAGGTAAATTATCGGGCTGCGGCGTTCCTCATCCGCATGGAAAGCGAAGAATCCTGGGCACACTCCTCGCGATGTGTACCAGGACTTTCCGGGGTGCCTCGGCGATGTCGCCGGGCGGCCCGGCGTACGCGCGGTTGAGCCGGATGTTCGTCGTCATCGTGGCGGCCCTCGGGCTCTTCTCCCTGTACGCCGCGTCCTGCTGCACGCTCGATGAGGGACACCGCGGTCACCACCATCACCACGTCGCCGCCGGCACGGACGGCCCGGACGGCCCGGACGGCGGCGCGTGCGGTGGCCCGCCCCACCCTTCGGAGTGCTGCGACGAGAGCGCCGGGCTGTGGACACGCGCAGTGGACAGCTACGATCCGCTCCACGCGGAGGTCGCCGTCGTGCCGGCGGTTCCGGTCGGGCCGCGTCCCTCCGCCCGGTCCGGCCCTCCGCCGTCGCTCCGCGTACCGTGCCGGGGAAGCCGCCTGGCGCTCTGCGTGCTGCGCATATAGACCCACCGTTCCGCGCGGCACGAGTTTCCCGCGGAAAAGGGCACGCAGAAATGTTCGGCGCCTCAAGGAGAGGTGCCGCGGACCTTTGGTGGGTTGGTATCAGTGAAATCTCTTGTCAGTTCCATGCTGCCCGCGTTCGAGGGCATTCCGTCCATTCCATCCACGCGGAATTCAGGGGTCCGGGTCGGCGACACGCCGGTCACGTGGATTCCGGCGCGGTCCCAGGAAAGGGGCTTCTGGGCGAAGCTCGAAGGATTCAACCCCGGCGGGATCAAGGACCGCCCCGCGCTGCACATGGTGCGCTGCGCCCGGCGGCGCGGCGAGCTCGTGCCGGGAGGCACGATCGTCGAGTCCACCAGCGGCACGCTCGGCCTCGGCCTGGCGCTGGCCGGCATCGTCCACGGGCACCCGGTCACGCTCGTCGCCGATCCCGGCCTGGAACCGCTGATGGCACGGCTCCTCCGGGCGTACGGGGTCCGCCTGGAGATCGTGACGGAGCCGCACCCGGTCGGCGGGTGGCAGGAGGCGCGCAGGGAGCGGGTCCAGCGGCTGCTGACCGAGCTGCCCGACGCCTACTGCCCGGACCAGTACGACAATCCCGACAACGTGGCGGCCTACGCCACGCTCGCCGCCGAGTTGGTGGCGCAGTTGCCGCTGATCGACGTCCTCGTCTGCTCGGTGGGCACCGGGGGGCACAGCGCCGGCGTCTTCCGGGCGCTGCGGCGGACCTTCCCCGACGTCGCGCTGGTCGGCGTCGACACCGTCGGCTCCACGATCTTCGGACAGCCGGCCAGGTCCCGGCTCATGCGCGGCCTGGGCAGCAGCATCCATCCGCGGAACGTCGACTACCAGGCGTTCTCCGAGGTCCACTGGGTCAACCCGGCCGAGGCCGTGCACACCTGCCGGGCGCTCGCCGCCGCCCACTACGCCTGCGGCGGGTGGAGCGCGGGAGCGGTCGCCCTGGTCGCCGACTGGGTGGCCAGGACGGCACCACGGGGCACCTCGATCGTGGCGGTCTTCCCCGACGGGCCGTGGCGGTACTGGAACACCGTCTTCGACGACGACTTCTGCGCGGCCAACGGCCTGCTCGCCGGCGCCCCGGCCGAGCATCCCGACGAGATCTCCCATCCCGCCGAGCGGGAGGTCACCCGCTGGACCCGGTGCACGACCGTGGTCGACCCGCTCGGAGCCGCCGTATGAGAGCCGGGTACGCGTCGTTCAGCCCGGCCGTGCGGCTCCTGCTGGTCAACCAGTTCGGTATCAACCTCGGCTTCTACATGCTCGTGCCGTACCTCGCGGACCACCTGTCCGGGCGGCTCGGCCTGGCCGTCTGGCTGACCGGGCTGCTGCTCGGCCTGCGCAACCTCAGCCAGCAGGGCATGTTCCCGGTCGGTGGCACGCTGTGCGACCGGTACGGCTACAAGCCGCTGATCATGGCGGGATGCGGGCTGCGCACCGTCGGGTTCGCGTTGTTCGGCGTCTCCTCGTCGGTTCCCGCGCTCATCGCCGCGTCGGTGCTGACCGGCCTCGCCGGGGCGCTGTTCAACCCGGCGGTCCGCGCGTACGTCGCGGTCGAGGCGGGGGAGCGGAAGGTCGAGGCGTTCGCCCTCTTCAACGTCTTCTACCAGGCGGGGATCCTCGCCGGGCCGCTGGTCGGCGTCCTGCTCGTCGCGGTCGACTTCCGGCTCGCCTGCGTGGCCGCCGCCGTCGTCTTCGCGGTGCTGACGCTGCTGCAGGCCCGCAGGCTCCCCTCGCGCCGCGGTACGGCGGAGGGGGCGGGCCGCCCGGTGCTGGCCGACTGGAAGGAGGTGCTCGCGAACCGGCCGTTCGTGGCCTTCTCGGCCGCGATGTTCGTGTCCTACGCCCTCTCCTACCAGGTATATCTGGGGCTCCCGCTGGAGCTGCGCCGTGCGGGAGGGGGCCAGGCCGCGATCGCCGTGATGTACACCTTCATGGCGTTGCTGGCCGTGGCCGGGCAGGTCCGCCTCACCGCCTTCGCCGCACGCCGATGGCGACCGGAACAGGCCATCGTGCGCGGCCTGGCGGTGATGGGCGTCGGCTTCGTGCCCGTGCTGCTCGCGGCCCAGTTCGCCGGTCGTCTCGGCGATCTGCCGTACGGGCTGGGCGTCGCGCCCGCGGTCGCCACCGCGATCCTGCTCACCGCGGCCGGGATGCTGATCTTCCCGTTCGAGATGGCGATGATCTCCACGCTGGGGTCGCCGGAGCTGACCGGCACCTACTACGGGCTCTACAACGCGTTCTCGGGAATCGGCATCCTGCTCGGCAACCTGGCGAGCGGCTGGGCCATGGACGTGGGGAACGCCCGCGGCTTCCCCGCCCTGCCCTGGCTGCTCCTGCTGATCGCCGGTCTCGTCTCGGCTCTCGCCGTACGGAGACTCGATCGGGCCGGGCGGTTCCTCGCCGCGTCCTATCCGGATCGTGTGCGCCCGGAAACGGTCGGTTAGCGGGCGCGATATCGGGTCCGTCTTAATTCGGACAAAGATCACGATATTGATTGTTACTTCGCGAAAGGTTACGCTCGCGGAAGATCCGTAAGTTGTACGAGGGAGATCCGGTGGGATGCCGGAGCCGGCCGCGCGCGCGGCCGGGGCGTTGGTCTCCGAATCCGGGTCACCTGGGACACCAGTCCTCCGACGACGGAGGCGCCATCCCAAGGAGGCACCGATGAGTGAACTGACCACGTCGCATCCCGTTCCACTCGCCGGCCTGGGACGCTGGCTCCTCGTGGCGGTCCCCCTGCTCCTGCTCGTGGCCTATCTGGTCACGTTCGACCAGGGGGCCGTCTCGCAGGCGGGCAACTATCTGCATGAACTGATGCACGATGGGCGGCACCTGCTCGGCGTTCCCTGCCATTAGGGCGCGCGATGATACGCACGCTACTGGTCCGCGGCCTGCTCGTCGGGCTGGCCGCCGGACTGATCGCCGCCGTCTTCGCCTACCTGGTGGGCGAGCCGCACATCAACCAGGCCATCGCCATCGAGGAGGCCGCGAGCCACGCCCAGGCCGCGGCCGAACACTCCCACGCGGAGGAGGAACTGGTCAGCCGGTCCGGCCAGCAGGCCGGGCTGTTCCTCGCCCTCGCCCTGTACGGCATGGCCCTGGGCGGCATCTTCGCCCTCGTCTACGCCGGGGTGCGCGGCCGGATCGGTCCCCGCACCGACGTGGCCCTGTCCGGCACGATGGCCGCGACCGCCTTCGTGGCGATCGTCCTGGTGCCGTTCGTCAAGTACCCCGCCAACCCTCCGGCCGTCGGGGACCCCGACACCATAGACGGCCGGACCACCTACTACCTCGTCATGGTCGCCATCGGCCTGCTGGCCGTGGCGCTGGCCGTGGCCGCCGCCCGCAAAGTGCCGGAACGCCGCTATCTGGCCGGCGCCGTCGGCTTCCTGGCCCCCGTGATCGCCGCCTGGCTGCTGCTGCCGACAGTGAACGAGGTCCCGGCGGGCTTCCCCGCCACCCTGCTGTGGGACTTCCGCCTCTCCTCCCTGGGCACGCAACTCGTGCTCTGGTCGGCGATCGGCGTCCTGTACGGCGTCGCCACCGAGCGAGGCGTCCGCCGCAGGTCGCTCGCGGTCACCGTGCCGACCTGACCGTGCTTGACCCGACCGTGCTTGACCCGACCATCGGACCGACCGGATGCGCCGCCTGATCCTCGTACGGCACGCGAGCACGCCGGGCATGCGCGCGGCGTGCTTCCCCTCCGCCCAGGACGCCGACCACGCCGCCCTGGCGAAAGTGAGGCACGTCGCCGGGCTGCCCGCCCGATTCGACCACTACAGCGGGCCGGAACCCGCCGCCCGGCAGACGGCCGAGGCCATCCGGCCCGCTCCGATCGTGGTGGCCGCCCTCGCCGAGGCCGATCACGGCCGGTGGAGCGGCCTGCCGTACGAACGGGTCGCGGTGGAAGAGCCGGAGGCGCTGCTCCAGTGGCGGCGTGACCCGGACGCGGCCCCGCACGGAGGCGAGAGCCCGTCCGCGCTGGCCGCCCGTGTCGCGTACTGGCTGGTGGGGCAGTCGGAGCTGGACGGCGCCGCCGTCGCCTGCTGCGACGCCGGTCCGATCCGCGCCGCGCTCTGCCACGCGCTCGGCCTGCCCGCGGGCTCGGGTGCGCTGTTCGACCTCGCCCCGCTGTCGGTCACCGAACTGAGCGCCACCCGCGCGGGCTGGCGGGTCGGCTGCGTCAACCGGCCGGTCCTGAGCGGGCGATCGTGACCTGACGGCGCGGGGATCTCAGTCGTCGTGGCGGGGCGCGCCGGACACCTCGTGGTCGGCGTGGGAGAGCGCCTCGGCGATGAGTGTGCGGACGTGCGCGTCCCTGGCCCGGTAGAGGACCCGGCGACCGTCCCTCCGGGTGCGCACCAGACCGGCCATGCGGAGCTTGGCCAGGTGCTGGGAGACCGAGGGGCGCGCCACCTCCAGCGTCCGGGACAGCGACGAGACGTCGTACTCGCCGGAGGCCAGCAGCCACATCAGGCGCAGCCGGGTGGCGTCGCTGAGCATGCGGAACGCGGCGACGGCCGCCTCCACCCTGGCGCTGTCAGGTCGCTCCTGCGACAAGGTCGTACCTGATTCGTTGTCGCGTGCGTACATGAATACATATACTCCGCCGGAGAGCCGTCCCACGCAAGCGGAGAAGCCATGTCCGAGCGGAACCATTCCGGCATCTCACCTGGTCAGCCCCCGACTCCGTACACCCATGCCCACGGCCACGGCCATGGGCACGGGCACGGGCATGGGCATCAGAGGGCGGCGGGCGGCGGCGGACTCGGGTCGTGGGCGGGCCGGATCGCCGTTCTCGCCCGGATCGCGGCGCCGCACAGCCACGACAGCGCCGACAAGACCGACGCGGCGCTGGAGTCGAGCGGGCGCGGCATGCGGGCGCTGGCGGTCTCGTTCGCGGTGCTGATGGTGACCGCCGCCGCCCAGGCGGTCATCGTGGCGTTCTCCGGATCGGTCGCGTTGCTGGGCGACACCCTGCACAACGTCGCCGACGCCCTGACCGCGGTCCCGCTGGGGATCGCCTTCTGGCTCGGGCGACGCGCGGCCACCCGGCGCTTCACTTACGGGTACGGCCGGGCCGAGGACCTGGCCGGCGTGGTGATCGTGCTGATCATCGCCGCCTCCGCGGCGCTGGCCGGGTACGAGGCGCTCCGGCGGCTGGCCGAGCCGCACGACATGCGCGCGGTGGGCTGGGTGGCCGCCGCCGGGCTGGTGGGGTTCGCCGGGAACGAGTGGGTGGCCCGCTACCGCATCAGGGTGGGCAGAGAGATCGGCTCGGCGGCGCTGGTGGCGGACGGCCTGCACGCCAGGACCGACGGCTTCACCTCCCTTGCGGTGCTGGCGGGCGCGGGTGGTGCCGCGCTGGGCGTCCCGTCGGCCGACCCCGTCGTCGGACTCCTGATCACGGTCGCGATCTGCTTCGTGCTGAGGGACGCGGCGCGGCAGATCTGCCACCGGCTCATGGACGCCGTCGATCCGGCGCTGGTCGAGGAGGCCGAGCGTGTCCTCGGCGAGGTCCCGGGCGTGCGGCGGGCGGGCGCGGTCCGGATGCGCTGGGTCGGTCACGCGCTGCGCGCCGAGGTCGAGATCGTGCTCGACCCCGGCCTGACCCTGGTGGAGGCGCACGAGGTCGCGGTGGAGGCCGAACACCGGCTCATCCACGGCCTGCCCCGGCTGCGCGCCGCGACCGTGCACGCCGACCCGGACGGCCCCGAGGGTACGGCCCACCACGCGGTGCTGGTCGCCCACCGGGAGCCACGATCCGTTCGCGCTGCTCAGCCGTACGATTGAGGGAGTGGCCGTCCCCGGAAGGGGGGCATGAGGTGCGCTTCGACATCATGGTGGAGACGCCGCGAGGGTCGCACAACAAGTACGAGATGGACATCGAGCGGCAGCGGATCCGGCTGGACCGGATGTTGTTCACCGCGACGGCCTACCCCTACGACTACGGGTTCCTGCCCGGCACTCTCGCGGAGGACGGCGAGCCGTTGGACGCGCTGGTTCTCGGCGACCTGCCCACCTTCCCCGGATGCGTGATCCGCGTCCGGCCGGTCGCGGTCTTCTGGATGCACGACGAGATGGGGCCCGACGCCAAGCTGCTGTGCGTGCCCGCCGACGACTGCCGCTACGACGGCATCCAGAACAGTGACGACGTCCCCGCGCATGTCCTGAACGAGATCGCCCACTTCTTCGACGTCTACAAGGACCTGGAACCGGGCAAGAGCGCGGACACCTGGGGCTGGGAGTCGCGGGACAGGGCCGAGGCCGTGGTGGAGGACGCCAGGAACAGGGTCAGCCCCTGATCACCGTGACCCGGCCGCCGTACACCTCCGGACAGGGCGAAGGCCGGGAGACACCCGCGAAGGGTGATCTCCCGGCCCTCTGTTCCGCAGGCCGACCCGGTCACTGGGCGATTGGAGCGCGGGTGAGGCGCTTGCGGAAGACCCAGTACGTCCACGCCTGGTAGGCCAGCACCACCGGGGTGAAGATGGCCGCCACCCAGGTCATCACTCCGAGTGTGTACGGCGAGGACGCGGCGTTCGTGACGGTGAGGCTGTACAGCGCGGAGGTGCTGGACGGCATGACGTTGGGCCACAGGTCGAGGAACAGCGTGGCCGTGGCCAGCACGATGGTGACGGCGGTGCCGGCGAACGCCCAGCCCTCCCTGCCGCGGAACGCGGCGCCGACACCGGCGACCAGCGCCACGGCGGCCAGGGCGGTGGTGATCCAGGTGATCGGCTTGCCGTGCGTGAGCTGGGTGATCACCAGGAACACCGCGGCGACCGCCACCACGACGGGGGAGATCCGCAGGGCCAGCGCGCGGGCGCGGGTCCGCACGTCACCGTCGGTCTTCAGGGACAGGAAGACCGCCCCGTGCAGCAGGAACAGGCCGAGCGTGACCAGCCCGCCGAGCAGCGCGTACGGGTTGAGCAGGGTGAGCAGGTTCCCGGTGTACTCGTGCCGGGCGTCGATCGGCACCCCGGCGACGATGTTGCCGAAGGCGACGCCCCACAGGACGGCCGGAAGGAGCGATCCCCAGAAGATGGCCTGGTCCCAGCCGCGGCGCCAGCGGTCGGAGTCATGCTTGGCGCGGAACTCGAACGCGACACCGCGCACGATCAGCGCGAGCAGGATGAGCAGCAGCGGCAGGTAGAACCCGCTGAACAGGGTGGCGTACCACTCGGGGAAGGCGGCGAAGGTCGCTCCGCCGGCCACCAGCAGCCAGACCTCGTTTCCGTCCCAGACGGGCCCGATGGCGTTGATCATGATGCGCCGGTCGGTGTTGTCCTTGCCGAGGATCGGCAGCAGGACACCGACACCGAAGTCGAAGCCCTCCAGCACGAAGTAGCCGATCCACAGCACCCCGATGAGGATGAACCAGACGGTGGTGAGTTCCATGACGTGTTCCTCAGTAGGTCAGGGCGGGGACGGTGGTGTCGGCGGGTTCCTGCTGCGCCTCCAGGTCGGGCGGTCCCGCCTTGACGTGCCGCGTCATGATGAACGCGGTGATTCCGGCGAGTACGGCGTAGACGATGGTGAAGGCGGTCAGGGAGATCGCCACGGTGGTCACGTCCACGCCGGGGGAGACGCTGGCCGCGGTCCGCAGCACCCCGTACACCGTCCACGGCTGGCGGCCCATCTCGGTGAAGATCCATCCGGCGGCGTTCGCGAGGAACGGCAGCGCCATCGAGGCGAGCGCGGCCCGGTAGAACCAGCGGCTGCCCGGTGTCCGCCCCTTCCTGGTCAGCCAGAGGCCGACCAGCGCGAGCAGGCTCGCCAGCGCCCCGAACCCGATCATCAACCGGAACGTCCAGTACGTCACCGGGATGGACGGGCGGTAGTCGCCCGGTCCGTACTTCTCGACGTACTCCTTCTGCAGGTCGTTGATGCCCTCGACGGTGCCGTTCGGGTCGCCGGTCGCCATGAAGGACAGCACGTGCGGCACGCGCAGGCTCCACAGTTCCTCCTCGCCGTTCGGGGTGCCGAGGGTGAACAGGGAGAACGACGCCGGCCCGGACGTCTCGTACAGGGCCTCCGCCGCGGCCATCTTCATCGGCTGCTGCTCGGTCATGATGCGGCCCTGGACGTCGCCCGTGACCGCCACGCCGATGCCCGACGCGAGCGAGACGATCAGACCGATCCGCATCGCGCGGCGGAAGAGGCCGGTCTCGTTGCGGCGGGCGAGGTGCCAGGCGCTGACCCCGATCAGGAACCCGGCCGCGGTGATGAACGCGCCGAAGAGGACGTGCGGGAAGGTCACCAGGGTGGTCGAGTTGGTGAGCACGGCCCAGATGTCGGTCAGCTCGGCCCGGTTCGTCTCGGGGTTGATGCGGTAGCCGACGGGGTGCTGCATCCACGAGTTGGCGGCCAGGATGAAGTACGCCGAAAGAGTGGTCCCGATGGCCGCCAGCCAGATCGTGGCGAGGTGCAGCCGGGGTGACAGGCGGTTCCAGCCGAAGATCCACAAGCCGAGGAAGGTCGATTCGAGGAAGAACGCGAGCAGGCCCTCCATGGCCAGCGGCGCCCCGAAGACGTCACCCACGAAGCGGGAGTAGTCACTCCAGTTCATCCCGAACTGGAACTCCTGCACGATTCCGGTGACCACGCCCATCGCGAAGTTGATCAGGAAGAGCTTCCCGAAGAACTTGGTCATTCGCAGATAGGTCTCGTTGCCGCTGAGGTGCCAGGCGGTCTGCATGGACGCCACCAGTACGGCCATGCCGATCGTCAGGGGAACGAAGATGAAATGGTAGACGGTGGTGATACCGAACTGCCATCGCGACAGGTCCAGCGCGTTCACGGTGGGTTTCCTCCTAATTTCCCCCCAAACGTTCTCGTGCTTGGCCGATGTGGCGGCAGGGACCTTGGTCATGCATCCGAAGGTCCTACGTACGGGTCCAAAGCCGTTCGACGTGCCGGATGGAGGAGCCCGTCCCGCACCACCGGTCGAGCAACTCGGTGTCGTGGCTGATCGCGAGCACGCCCGCCCCCGACTCCCGTCGGTAGTCCTCCAGCCGCGCGACGAGGTGGGCCTGGGTGGAGGCGTCGAGCATGGTGGTCATCTCGTCGCAGATCACGTAACGCGGCCGCAGGGCGAGCGCGCGGGCCACGCAGGCGCGCTGCAACTGGCCGTCGGACACCTCGTGCGGTCGCCGTACGAGCAGGTCCGGGGTGAGGCCCATCTCCTCGGCGAGCCGCTCCGCCCGGTCGAGGGGCCGCCGCGCCACCCGCAACGGCTCGGTGATGACGTCGAGCAGGGTGAACCGGGGATCGACGGCGAGTCGGGGCTGCTGGAAGATCAGCGCGACGCTGGTCCGGAGGGCGGGCGCGGCGCGGTGCCGCCAGCGGCGGACGTCGGTCCCGTCGACACTGACCCGCCCGGCCGCGGGCCGCAGCAGCAGGGCGAGGACCCGGGCCAGGCTGGACTTGCCGCACCCGCTTGGCCCGGCGAGCCCGGTGACCACTCCGGGGGGCACGTCCACCGACACGCGGTCGAGCACGCGGTGGCGGTCGTAGGAGACGGTGACGCCGTCAGCGCGCAGCATTGCGGTCCAAAGGATCCTCCGGGGGAGTGAAGGGGTGGTCCAACGGGTGGTCCAAGGGGTGATGGCAGGCCACCTCCTGCCCGTCGGCGGAGGCGAGTTCCGGCGTGCGCTCGCAGGCGGGCGTGGCCCGGTCGCAGCGCGGCAGGAAGGCGCACCCGGCAGGGAGCCGGGTCAGCTCGGGCGGCCGGCCCGGGATGGGGGTGAAACGGCGCGACGGCAGTGCCTCCAGCAACCCCGCCGCGTACGGATGACGCGGCCCGGCGAAGAACGCGTCCGCCCGGGTGATCGACACGAAGCGGCTCGCGTACATGACGGCGATCCGGTCGGCGACCCGCTCGGCGGCACGCAGGTCGTGGGTGATGAGCAGGACGGCCCGCCCGTCGTCGGCCAGGCGGCGCAGCTCGTCCATGGTCGCGTCCACCAGCGGCCGGTCCAGGCCGCTGGTGGGCTCGTCGGCGAGGATCAGCCAAGGGTCGCCGGCCAGGGCCAGCGCGTTGGCGACCCGCTGCGCCATGCCGCCGGAGAGCTGGTGGGGGTAGCGGTCGAGATCGGCCGGACGCAGGCCGGCCCGCTCCGCCAGGTCGTCCGCGCTCGCCGGGTTACCGAGCTCTCTCAGCGCCTCGGCGAGTTGGGCGCGCGCCGTGCGGACCGGGGTGAGGTGCGTGGCGGGGCTCTGCGGGACCAGCCCGATCCTGCGGCCGCGCACCGTGCGGGCCAGGACGGCGTCCGGCGCCGCGATCAGGTCGACGGGTTGGGCGCCGTCGGTCTCCAGCCACGCGGATCCCTCGACCTCCGCGTTCCCGGGAAGCAGCCCGAGCAGTGCGTGGGCCATCACCGACTTGCCGCAGCCGGACTCCCCGACCAGGGCCAGGCATTCGCCCTGCCGTACCTCGAAGGACGCGCCGGTGACGGCCCGTACGGTCGCGTCGGGGAGGCGGAAGCGGACCGTGAGGCCCTCGACGCGCAGACGGGAAGGTGACCTCATAGCTGCAGCTCCGATCTCCGGCGGGGATTGCTCCGGTCGCGCCAGTGCTGGGCGAGCGAGGAGATCGCCAGGGTCGGCAGGAGGACGAACAGGCCGGGGAAGAGCGAGGGCCACCAGTTGCCCGCGAGCAGCGACCGCGCGCCGTCGTTGATCATGTTGCCGAGCGAGGCGAGATGGGCGGGCAGACCGAGCCCGAGAAAGCTCAGCGCGGTCTCGTGCCAGACGGCGTGCGGCACCATGAGCACCGCCGCCAAGGCGATGTGCGGGCCGAGGTGAGGCAGGAAGTGCCGGAGGACGATCCGCGCCCGCCCGGAGCCCATCGAGATCGCGGCGTCCACGAACGGGCGGGACCGCAGCGTCAGCACCTCGGAGCGGACGATCCTGGCCGCGGTCATCCAGTGGGTGAGCCCGACGGAGACGATCACCGCGGTCGCGCCGGGCGAGAACAGCGCGACGATGAAGATGCCGAACAGCAGGTGGGGCACCGAGTTGAAGGCGTCCACGATCCGCATCAGCAACCGGTCGGCCGCCCCGCCGAGCGTTCCGGCGGCGAGCCCCACCAGCGTGCCGACCGTCGCCGACACGGCGGCGGCCACCAGGCCGACGAGCATGGACACGCGCAGGCCGTACACCACGCGGAGCAGCACGTCGCGGCCCATCTCGTCGGTGCCGAACGGATGCGCGAGCCCCGGCGGGAGCGAGGCGGAGTGCAGGTCCACCTGGCTCTGGTCGAGCCGGGCGAACAGCGGGACGAGCAGCACGGCCAGCCCGAGCACGGCGAGGGTCGCCGCCGCCAGGCGTCGTGACCGGGCGTGCCTCCGGCGCGTCACGGTCGCCATCTAGCTCACCCCCAGGACCCGCACGCGCGGGTCGACGAAGACGTACGCGACGTCGGCGGCCAGGCTTCCGAGGACCACCGCGAGGGTGGCGAGCAGCGTGAGCGCCGCCAGCAGCGGGAAGTCCGCGGAGAGCGCCGCCTGCACGGACGCGGAGGCGACTCCGGGCCAGGAGAAGACGGACTCGACCAGGATCGCCCCGGTGACCAGCTCGGGGATGCGCGCGCCGAGCAGCGTGACGAACGGCAGGAGCGCGGAGCGCAGCGCGTGCCGCAGGATCACGGTGCGCTCACGCAGTCCGCGGGCCCTGGCCCCCACGACGAAGTCCTCCCGCAGGGTGGCGATCAGCGACTCGCGCACGTACAGCGCGAGCCAGGAGGACTGGGAGAACGCCAGCACGGTCACCGGCAGGACCATGTGCCGCAGCACGTCCCCCGGCGAGGTGGTGGTGGAGGCGGCGTCGGTGAGACCGCCCGACGGCAGCCAGCGCAGCTTCACCGCGAACAGCCAGATCACGAGGAGACCCGTCCAGAAGACGGGCGCCGCCTCGTTGGCGTAGGCCGTGCCGGTGATGGCCCGGTCGAGCCACGAGCCGCGCCGCCAGGCCGCCAGGGCGCCCACGGCCAGGCTCCCCGCCAGCATCAGCACCAGGGCGCAGCCGACCGCGAGGAGGGTCCAGCCGAGCCGGTCGCCGATCACCTGGGCGACCGGCAGGCGCATGCTCCGCGACTCGCCGAGCTCGCCGCGGAGCAGGTTGCCCAGCCAGGTGAGGTACTGCTCGGCCAGTGGCCGGTCCAGGCCCCAGTTGGCCCGGATCCGTTCGGTGATCTCGGGGCTCGTGGTGAGCGCCCGGTCGCCGAGATACTGCCGGACCGGGTCGAACGGCGACGCCTTGGCCAGCGCGAAGATGCCGATCGTGACCGCGAGCAGCAGCGGTACGACGAAGACCAGCCGCCAGGCCACCATGCGGGCCAGGGCACGGATCACGCGGCCGGCTTCCATTCGGCGAGGTTGCGGAACAGGCCGCCGGCGGCGTGCTCGTGCGCCTCGACGCTGGGGGCGATGCCCGTCCACTCACCGCGTACGACGTAGACGTGTTCGAGGAAGACCAGGTACGCCCACACCTCGTCGTCGCGTACGCGCCGCTGCAGGGCGTCGTAGGTCTGCTTGCGCGCGGCGGGATCGGTCTCCTCGCGGCCCTTCTCCAGGAGCGCGTCGACCTCGGGCACCTTGTAGTGGCCGGGGTTGAAGAAGCCCTGGCCGGAGAACCGCGAGTGGAACGTCTCGTAGTTGGTGTAGTCGGGATCGAACGGCGTGCCCATCCCCATGATCAGGGCGTCCTTGCCCATGCGGGGCTCGATGGCGTCCCAGTCCAGGCCGGTCGGCCGGACGTCGACGCCGATCTTCTTGGCGTCCGAGGCGACCGCGAGGGCGAGCTCCTTGCGCAGCGAGTCGCCCGCGGGGTACATCAGCGTGAACGTCGCCGACGTGCCGTCCTTGGCGCGGACGCAGTCGGCTCCCCGGACCCATCCGGCCTGGTCCAGCACCTGCGCGGCTGCGGCCTGGTCAGGGGTACCGGAACCCTCGACGGCCGGGTTGTGCCAGGTCGTTCCCGGCGGGATCGGCCCGAACGCGGGACGGCCGGCCCCCGCGAGGATGGTCTTCACCATCGCCGCCCGGTCGAGGGCGAGGCTGAGCGCCTTGCGGATGGCGAGGTCACCGGTGACCGGCTCGTCCAGGGGGAACATCACGCCCCGGTAGTCGGCGCTCGGCACCCGGTGGACGGTCAGGCCGTCGGTGTTCTCGAACCGCGCGGCGGCCTTGGGCGGCAGCTCGGCGGCGTCGAACTCGCCGGCCGCCATCCGGGTGGCCCTGACGTTGTCGTCGGAGGCGAAGGCCAGGACAAGCTTCTTGATCGTCGGTGCGCCGCCCCAGTAGGTGGGGTTCGCCTCCAGCACGATCTTGTCGCCCGGCGTCCGGGACACGAACCGGTACGACCCGGTGCCCACCGGCCTGGCCTCGAACCCGGACCGCTCCAGGCTCCCGTCGGGCACGATGCCCAGCGTCGCCCGCTGCAGGATCGGCGCGTACGGGTACGTGAGGTGGAACACGACCGTCGTCGCGTCGGGGGCCTCGACGGACTCGATCGCCGCGTAGTCCCCGCGGATGCCGGAGTTGTTCTTGTCGTCCAGCACCGACCGGTACGTGTAGGCGACGTCAGCGCCGGTGAGCGGAGTGCCGTCGTGGAAGGTCACGCCGGTGCGCAGCGTGAAGGTGACGGTCGTGCCCTTGACCTCGGGGAGGCTCGTGGCGAGCGCGGGCCGCAGGCTCAGATCCGCGTTCCGGCTGACCAGGCCGTCGAACATCAGGGACCCGCCGTCCGCGGCGTATCCCATGACGGGGTTCAGTGAGTCGGGTTCGGAGCCGAGTCCCGCGACGAACGTGTCCGCGTTCGCGGGCCGTTCCTGGGCGGGCGCGGCCGAGCAGGCGGCGGCGGACAGCCCGACGATCGCGACGAGGGCGAGCCGGGTCAGGGCACTTCTCATGGGGCGAAGGTAGAACGGCTAGGCAGGCTATTGCAAATAGTTCGCAATTGCGTATATTAATCAATGATGCCGCTGCTGGTCCTCGACGCCTGGGAGCACGCCACTATCCGCGGCACAACAACGTGCGGCCGTGCCCGCGGACGGCGGTGCCCCAGGGTGCCCCGCGGTCCGGATCCTTCCGTGCTGTCCGGCACTGTCCAGTCCGGCTCCGCGGGGCATCGCTCCTTCCTCGACCATCGCCTACGGGGAAGGGCCTACTCGCCGGCGCTCCTGAACCGCTCGAACAGCTTGTCGGCGGCGGGCTGCTTCCAGGAGAGCCGGTTCCGGTCGGGCGGATAGGGCACGACCGGAACCGCCGTGAACGTCGTGGCGCTCGGCTTCACCCCCGCCAGGCCGCGGGCGAGGTCGTACATCGTCCGCATGTCGAAACCGGAGTCGGTCGTGATCCAGGTAGAGGCCGCCTTCACGAAGGCCGCGAGTCTGGCCGGGTCGGACGGCAGGTCCTTCGCCTTCTTCAACACGGCCCGCATGAGCGTGTGCTGGCGCTTGATCCGCATCAGATCCGACCCGTCGTCGAGTGCATAGCGTGCCCGCGCGTAACCCAGGGCCTGCTCGCCGTCGAGGATCTGCCGACCGGCGGGCAGGCGCAGCTTCGCCTTGGGGTCGTCCACCGCCTTCGGCACGGTGATCTCAACACCTCCGACGGCGTCGATCACCTGCTTGAAGCCGGAGAAGTCGATCGAGATCGCGTGATGGATGGGCACCTGGGTCAGGGTCTCGACCGTCCTGCGCGCGCAGATGAGACCGCCCTCGGCGTAGGCCGAATTGATCATGCTGACGTGGGAGGCGATCACCTTGCCGTCACTCGCCCGGCAATCGGGAATCACGACCATCGAGTCCCGGGGGATGCTGACGACCTCGGCGCTCTTTCGGTCGGCGGGCAGGTGCACCAGGATCAGCGTGTCGCTCCGCCCGGGTTGGTCGCCCATGCGCCGGCCGTACTTCCCGTTGCTCCCGGCCCGGGTGTCGGACCCTATGAGCAGCAGGTTGAGCGGCCCGGTGGGCGCGCTCCCGCCCGTCCCGTCCCCGCCTTCTAGGTCGCTGGCCACGACGGAGGAACGATTGAGGAGCACGGTGGGAACGGTGACGACGGCGGCGGTGAGACCGGCGGCCAGGGCGAGCATCGCCCAGGTGCGCGTCCGGCGGTTCACCCGGCCGGAAGCCCGGACATGTGCCTGATCGGGCCCCTGCGTGTGCGCCCTTGCGTGCGCCGAGGATCCGAGGAGGCGCCCCCGCTGGCGCGCGAGCGTGGCCGGGGGCTCGTGCTCCAGTTCGCGGCCGAGTTCGCGGAGCAGCTTCAGATCGTCCATGGTCACTCCTCCTCGTGCATCGGGTTGGTGTCGCCGAGCGCGGCGCGGACCTTCTTCCTGGCCCGGTTCAGACGGGAGCGCACGGTGCCGACCGGGATGTCCAGGGCCCGCGCGACCTCCTCGTACGACAGGTCACCCCAGGCGATCAGCAGCAGGACGTCACGGTCCCGCGAGGCGAGCCCGGCGAGGGCACGGGCGAGCGCCGGGCGGGTGGACCTGGCGGTGACCCCCGCCGCCACCCGGTCGGCCGGGGAGTCGACGACGTCGTCGGCAGGGCTGCGCAACAACGCCCGGTACCGGGCGGACTCGGTGCGGCGATGTCGCGCGACGAGCTTGGTGACGATGCCGAACAGCCACGGCCGGGCGTCGGGATAGGCCCCGTCGTAGCGGTCCCGCCGGGCGAAGGCGACGAGGAACGTCTCGCCGACCAGGTCCTCGGCGACCTCGGGGCCAAGCCGCCGGGAGACATATCTGTACAGCATCCCGGAATAGCGATCGAACAGGGCGGCGAACGCCTCGGGATCGGTCCGGGACTCCCCGATGAGGTCGGAGTCACGGATCCGGTCTGTGGGGATCGCGGTCATCGCGCGCACCATGACACGTGGATGGCCTTTCGTGGGGGACAGGGAACATCCTGTCTCGCCACGAGGCGGCCTATGGGTTCACGCCGCCGGCCGATGTCGCCCCCGCGTCGCACCCACACCTCACCGCGTCGCGCCGCA
>NZ_JADDIL010000026.1:0-108659 GCF_020826795.1 Microtetraspora sp. AC03309
GTCGCGGGCTTGGGGCCGGTCGTGCTCGGCCTGTCTACGCGAGCATTCGCTCCGATCGCCGTGTGAGATGTACTCTCGGCCCGACGCCGGGCCGCCGGCAGGTGCTCGTGGTCCGCGACCTGGTGCCGGCGTCCTGCGGTGACGCGGCCGCCAATCGGCCTACTGGCCGGGCCAGGTGGGGTGGATCCGCTCGACGCGGTCGCGGCGGGTGTACATGTCCCAGTAGATGTCGGCGAGGTCGTCGGGGTCGACGACGGGGAACTGCTCGCCGTTGAATGCCTGGTCGTCGGCGGGCGCGTCGGCGCGGGCGGCGGTGGCCGACTCGGCGGCGGTCTGGACTCCTTCGCTGCGGGCGATGGCGGCGGCGACCGACAGGGTGCCGGCGTAGACGCCCTTGTCGGCGAGTTCCCCGTTGAGGGAGTACAGGTAGCTGCGGGCGGCGGCCATGACGACTCCAGGGCCGCTGAGGTAGGGCACCGGGTGGGCCGCGGAGGCGCCGGTGGTCATCAGGACGGCGCCGTCGCCGCGCTCGGTCATCTCCGGCAGTACCGCGCGGAAGACCTCCACCGGGGTGAGCAGGAGCAGCGGGACGAGCCGTTCCAGATGGGCTGCCTCCAGTACGGTCGCGGCGGTGAACGTCAGGCTGGCGTTGACCGGCCCGTACTCCACGACGTCGATCCGGCCGAAGCGGGTGCGGATCGCGTCGATGAGAGCCGGGACCTGGGCGGGGTCGGCAAGGTCGGCGGGGAACGCGGCGGTCTCGATGCCGTCGGCGGCCAGCTGCTCCACGAGCGCCTCCAGTCGGTCCTTGCGGCGGGCCACCAGAGCGACGCGGAAGCCTTCGCGGCCGAAGCGATGGGCCAGCGACACGCCCAGGCCGGTACCGGCGCCGAAGATGGCGATCACTTTGGACATGGGATCTCTCCTTGCGACGATAACAACTTGACCATGGGGTCAAGTTGTTCGCCGAGGCTAGCAGTAAGTTGACCCGTGGCCCAAGTTAGTGTCGTCGGGGATGCGGCCTTAGGGTCGAACCCTCATATGAGCAGGAGGAACACCGGATGCGGGCCGACGCGCAACGAAACGCCGAAAGGCTGCGGGTGGCCGCGGCCGAGCTCTTCCGGGAACGTGGCCTGCAGGTCCCGCTGAAGGAGATCGCCCGCCATGCCGGCGTGAGCCACGGCACCCTGTACAACCTGTTCGGCAGCCGTGAGGCGCTCATCAACGCCGTCGTGGCCGACCTCGCCGTGGGTCGCCTCGACGAGGTGGCAGAGGAGGCGCTGGCCCGCGAGAACGCCTGGGACGGATTCGCCTTCTACGTCGAGAAAGTGTGCGAGCTACAGGCCACCGACCCGGCCATCAGCGACGTGGTCACCGGCCGCTACCCCGACGCCGAACGCCTGATGGACGTCTGCGGCCGCATCCAGGCTGCCGCCGCCCGCCTCATCGCCCGCGCTCAGCAGGCCGGCACCCTCCGCCCCGACTACACCGGCGAGGACCTGCTGTTCATCTTCGGCACCAACGCCCTCCTGGCCCGCGCCGCCGCCAGCACCGCCCCCGACATCTGGCGCCGAGCCGTCGCTCTCACGCTTGACGGCCTGCGCGCCGAAGCCGCACACCCCCTCCCGGCAGGACCGCTGACCCTGCAGCAGGCATACACGGTGATGGGACGCCTGGCCGCCGCCCCCTGACGCGCCCATGCCTGCAGCTGAACGGCCAGCCGCAGCCAGTTCAGTTGAGCCGGGTGCCCCGGGGCCGGGGCGCGGGCAGACGTCCAGCCGAGGGCATTGCAATGTGAAGGTTGAGGATAGGTGGGGAGGACGGGCTCGCAGGAGCGTCGCGCCGCCTGCGGTGAGTGGGCCGCCCCAGCGCGGCAGCTTGGCGCCGTGGACGGCTACGAGCGCGTGAACCGGAACCGGGCTGGCTGTGTGTGTCAGCGCAGCGGTTACGGCGCTGGGCTCGTACTGCAGGGCCCGCACGGTGGACGTGGCTGGGCGGCCGCCGATCCATAGCGCTCCGGCGTGGCCGGAGATGCGCGTACGGCGATGCCATGCCTTGCTGTCGATGACCCAGACGCCGGAGCGACCGATCACGAGGTGATCGATGTTGGCTCGACTCCCGGGGATGGCGCGGTCGTGCATGACGATGTAGCCCTCGGCCGCCAGGGGCGCGAGGACCCGCCCGGTGCGGCGTCCGCCGCTGGCGCCTTTGCGCCAGGCCGACGAGCTGCACCGCTGGTAGGTGTGGGCCCAGAAACCCCGTCGCTACGCGACCATGCCGTAGGCGGCGGGCCTGGCTCGGCCCGGGGAAGGAGAAGTCCGACTGACTCGCCCGGGAGGAGGAGTCCGGGGGATCTGGCTGTGGCCCGCCACGTCGGGCGATTGGACGCACCAGCTGGTGGGGCTGCAGCCCAGTGGATGGGTGGATTGACTCCGGGCGGGAGGCCGGGAACACCTGCATCCATCGATGATCAGTGACGGTCCGAACCAGACCAACGCCGGGCGGCGTGAGGCGGACGTCGTGTCGTGTGGCTGGAGGCGGGATACCGCCACGGAGTAGGGCTGCGGCGAAGTGTGCGGATGGCTTGGGAGCCGGCTGTGAGCCAATGGAGGCGGCCGATTGGGTGTCGAGTAGGTGTATGGCGGGAGAGGGTGGTGCGGAGGCGGGGGTTTGTGGAGGCCGGCGTAAGACCGTGCCAGCAACCACCGCGCCCGCGACGGCCGCGAGAGCGGCATCACCAGAGGCCCACTATCACGGCCGGCCGGAGCAAGCCCCCGTCGCCGTGCCTACGGACACCAACCACCGCGACTCGCCCCACAGCCGCAGGCCGCAAGGACATCAACCACCGGAACTCCCCACTACACAATGCATCTGCGTATCCAGAGCGCGGCCTCGTGGCCATGGGCGGCGAAGGTGATCCACGATGTCAGGCGACACGGCTCCAGCGCTATGCGTGGAGCTCGCCGGACCAGATGGTGACGGCCTGGCCGACGAGTTCGACGCGCTCGCCCTTGATGGTGGTGCGCATCACGCCGGACCGCGCTGACAACTGCGCGCCGACGAGGGTGTCGCGTCCCAGTTTGGCCGACCAGTACGGGGCGAGCACGCAGTGAGCAGATCCGGTCACCGGGTCCTCGGGGACGCCCACGCGGGGCGCGAAGAAGCGGGAGACGTAGTCGGGTTCCCCGAATGTCGTAAGTTCGGCGCCCTCTGAAGAGAGTCCGACCGGTGACACGTGCTCGGGTCCACCTGTTGGTACGGAGGCGGTTCCGGCCGTCGGTGTGTGCGTGGAGGCGGCGGGGGCGGTCACGATGACGGCTCGGACATCGAAGGCGGTCAGCGCGTCGATGTCAGGGGTCAGATCGCGCACCGCCTGTTCCGATTCGACCTCGGCCAGTAGATCGAACCCGCCCATTCCGGTCCACCGTACGGGAACGCCGAGGGCCTCCGCCAAACCGCTCGGCGGGGTGATTTCCGACGGGGAATGCGCCGGGAAATCCATCACTATCGAGCCGTCTTCTGACTGGCTGACAGCGAGAATTCCACTCTTCGTCGCAAATTCGATCTTGCCTTCGGCGCGACCCGTCGAATAGAGCACATGTGCCGCCGCGAGGGTGGCGTGCCCGCACAGCGCGACCTCAACGGATGGTGTGAACCAGCGTAGCGAGTACCGTCCCGAGGCGTCGGGTCCGAGTACGAACGCGGTTTCCGAGTGACGCATTTCGGCGGCGACGGACTGCATCCAAGAATCAGCGGCCGAGGCTTCCAGCAAACAGACGGCCGCCGGGTTACCCTTGAAAGGTTGGTCGGTGAACGAATCGACGGTGAAGATACGCATGTGGGTGATGCTATCGACGCCGTGAATGCGGCCTGGCGCGGGGGCGTACGCCGGACAAAATGAAATTCAGTCGGGCGTGTCGCCCGCCTGGGGCCGAATCGGTGGTTACTGTCCTTTCTATCGGGGTAGCCCAATGCGGCCGGATCTCGGGGAAAGGAAGTGCCGATGGGGGCAGTGCGCAAGGTGGCGAGCTACCTTGGTCTGGGCGCCGTTGAGCAGTATGACGAGCCCTATGGCGACGAGGAATACGAGGATGACTGGATGCCGGCGTCGGAGCGGGCGGCCAGGCGTTGGCAGCCTGCGGAGCAGCCCGCACGGATCGTGATGGTCCGTCCGCAGAAGTACGACGACGCTTTGACGGTTGGACGACACTTCCGCGAGGGGCACGCGGTGGTCATGGATGTGGTCGGCATGTCGATGGCCGAGGCCACCCGGATGGTGGATTTCGCGGCCGGCTTGGCGTACGGCTGCGAGGGGCGGATCGAGCGGATCGCCGAGAAGGTCTTCCTGCTGACTCCTGCCAACGTCGAAGTCTCCATGGTCTGACGCCGAGCCGGGCTTCCGGGCCTCTTTCTATCCGCCCGTCCCGGCTCGGCCCGTGGAACGACCCAGTAGAGCACACCGGCTCCCGGATCAGGCAGTGGCCGGAACGGCTGCGAGAAGCCCGAGCTCCGGCAGGCGTCACCACATCGAGACAGGCCTGCGGCCGGCCACAGCGGTGGCGCGGCACCTGTCCGGCACGGGGACCAGAGAGCACATCCCACGACGACGTACATGGAGAAGGCCACGGTGGTCCGGCCGTAAAAGGACGACCGCGGTCAGGCGGCGCGGGGGCCGCGCCGGAGCAGGCGGGTGAGCTCGCCGAAGTCCTCGGTGGCGGCGTCGGCGCGTTTCAGCGACTCTCTCGCGTGCTCGTGCAGCGCCCAGACCGCGCCTTCGGCGGTCTCGTTCAGCTCGGCGAGCCGCGCCTGGACGAAGTCGAGATCGGCCTGCTCCTGGACCCGGCGCTTCCACAGGAGGAAGCCACCCCAGCCGGCGACGGCGATCCCGGCGAGCGCGGCCACGAGGTGGACCGCGAAACCGGTGCCGAGCAGGACGACGCCGATGCCGATGAGAACGTACCCCAGCCAGTTTCCCCGGCGGTTCCGCACGGACTCGGTGACGACGCCGTGCTCGGCCGCGTGCATGGAATTGCGATCGGGGCCTTCGGGGCGAAGGATCGCGGGATGGCCGAGCACCGGTACGGTCACCGCCTCGGGAGGCGGTTCCTGGGCGGCGTGCAGGAGTGACTCCGCCGCCGCCTTCACCGCGGGGGCGGCGACATGGAGGGCGAGCGCCGCCAGGTGGGGTTCCGCGCCGGGCTGGACGTCCTGGAGCAGATGGCCCCGGAGCGAGCTGAGCGGCCCCTCGTGGCCTCCTTGCCCGATCAGCGTACGGAGGACGGCGATGGGCTCGGCATCGGGCCACACCGAGCCGGTCACGATCTTGGAGACCGTGGCGGGCTGCCGGGAGGAGGTGATCTCGGCGCAGCGCTCGCGCAGGCGGGTGAGCCGGTCGGCGGCCTGGGCCGGGGCGGCGATCTCGGGGATCTCGGCCAGCTGGGGAAAGTCCTTGAGCGAAGGCGGTACTACGATCGCGGGATCGTCGGGGACGAGGGCGTCCAACCAGAGCGCGTCCTCGGCGGGGACGGCGACCGCGTCGAGCTTGCGGAGCACGAAGATCTTGCCGACCGGTCCGTACGCGCCGCGAGCCGCGGCGAGCCACACCGCCCGCTGGCCGGAGGTCACCGGGTGGTCGTCGCTGAGGTCGCCGAAGGCCGTGCCGAGCCAGGAGGCGTGGATGCGGTCGCCATGGCCGGCGACGGCGAGGGCGAGGCAGAGGAACAGCGCGGTGCGGCCCTCGTCGAGGCGGGCGGCGCGGGAGAGGGGTTCCATCGCGTCTTCGCCCGCCATGGTGAGGACCAGGGCCTGGACGGCGGGGGCGAGCCAGTAGTCCGATACGTCGTCGAGACCGGGCGGCGCCACGGGCGCGCTCCCGTCGGCGGTGAGGTGGACCAGGAGCGCCTCAGCGTACCGATGCAGTTCGGTGGTGTCGGCGAGACCCGCGACGTCGGGGTTCTTGCTCAGGTCCATGCTCAACGCAGAACGCTCCCCGAGAAGGTGACGAAATGCCGCCGACTGAAGAACCGCCCCTGGCGGTGGCCACGCGCGCTGCGGGGATCGGCGGACACTCCCTGACCGGGTCAAGACTAGACCGTCGCGGCGGCATATCTGGACGAGACGCGCCGAACGGCGAGCGGGGACTTGCCCCGCCCGGAACCGGTGGCTCCAGGCGGGGAGAGCCGTCACATCCGCTCGGGCACCTCGATGCCGAGCAGGTCGAGCCCCTGGAGCAGGACCCGGAGGGTCAGCGCGGACAGCGCCAGGCGGGACTGTCGTACGGCCTCGTCCTCGGCTTTGAGGACCGGGCAGTTCTCGTAGAACGACGTGAACACCTGGGCCACGTCGAACAGGTAGTTGCACAGCCGGTGCGGCTCGGACAGTTCGGCGACGCTCTCGACGACCGCGCCGAAGCCGAGGAGTTGCAGTGCGAGAGCGCGCTCCGCGGGCTCGCCGAGGATGATCGGCCCACTCACGGTGGACGGGTCGATCGAGCCGTTGCGGAAGATCGAGCGGATCCGGGCCGTGGCGTACTGGAGGTACGGCCCGGTGTTGCCGGTCAACGCCAGCATCCGGTCGAAGTCGAAGACGTACTCGCTGTCGTGGCTGACCGACAGGTCGGCGTACTTCACCGCGCCCATGCCGACCTGGCGGGCGATCGAGCGGCGGGCGGAGGCGTCGTAGCCGCGGTCGGCGATGACGGCCTCGGCCCGGATGACCGCCTCCTCCAGCAGCTCGGTCAGCTTGACCGACTCGCCGCTGCGGGTCTTGAACATCTTGCCGTCGCTGCCCAGCACGCTGCCGATCTGGATGTGCTCGGCGCTGGCCTCGTCGGTCAGCCACCCGGCGAGGCGGGCGGAGGCGAACACCATCTGGAAGTGCAGCGACTGGGTGGCGCCCACGACGTAGAGGATGCGGTCGGCCTTGAGGTCGCGCACGCGGTACCGGATCGCGGCGAGGTCGGTCGTGGCGTAGCCGTACCCGCCGTCGCTCTTGCGGATGATCAGCGGGAGCGGCTGGTCGTCGCGCCCGGTGAAGCCGGGCGGGAAGACGCAGAGCGCGCCCTCGCTGATGACGGCGACGCCGGAGTGCTCCAGCTCGTCGCAGGCGTCGGCCAGCATCGGGTTGTACATGCTCTCGCCGGCGATGTCGTCGTCGGTGAGGGTGACGCCGAGCTGCTGGTAGACCCGGTTGAAATAACGCTGGGTGAATTCGATGAACTCGCGCCACAGGCGGAGGGTGTCGGCGTCGCCGCCCTGCAGCAACGGCACCCGGAGGCGGGCGCGCGCCTCGAAGTCGGGGTCGCTGTCGAACTTGCGGCGGGCCTCCTGGTAGAAGGCGTTGCCGTCACCGGCGGCGAGCCGCTCGAGCGACTCCTCCTCGCCGATGTCGAGCAGGTGCTCGATGAGCATGCCGAACGGCGTGCCCCAGTCGCCGAGGTGGTTCTGCCGGATGACGTGGTCGCCGAGGTGCTCGTGGGTGCGCGCCAGCGTGTCGCCCACGATCGTGGTGCGCAGATGCCCGACGTGCATCTCCTTGGCGGCGTTGGGCGCCGAGTAGTCGATCACGACGGTCTTGGGCGCGGGCTGCGGCACGCCGATCCGCTCGTCAGCCAGCAGCCGTGCGGCCTGGGTGGCGATCCAGCCGTCGCCGAGGGTCAGATTGAGGAATCCCGGGCCGCTGATCTCGACGCTGATGTCGCCGGTGTCGAGCGCGTCCACCAGGGCCTGGGCGACCTCCCGCGGCGTACGTCGGAGCCGCTTGGCCAGGCTGAGAGCGACGTTCGCCTGGTAGTCGGCGAACTGTGAGGGCCTGATCAGCGGGTCTTCGCCTGAGTACTCCTGGCCGAAGGCGGTGCCCAGCGCCTGCTGGACCCGCTCGGCGAGCACGAGTTGCGGGTCGGTCATGTGCTCAAGTTTATCGACGGCCGTCCATCCGTTTTCCAGCTCGGAAACGCGCGTCACCAGAGCCGATGCGATCTCGGGATGGAGGCGATCCGCTCACCGATGCGGGTGACGATCTCCCCGGCGGCCAGGCGCGCGGCGAGTTCGCACGCCGCGGCCACGCCGCCGGCCCTGGACGAGCCGTGTGCGATGACGACGGTCCCGTTCAGGCCGAGCAGTACGGCACCGCCGTGGGCCTCGGGGTCGAGCCGGCGGTAGAGCTCGCGTAGCCGGGGGCGCTGGAGCATGCCGCCGAACCGCGCCACCGCGCTCTCCTCGATCGTCTCCCTGAACTGTCCGAAGGCGTACTTGATGCTGCCTTCGAGGGTCTTGAGCGCGACGTTCCCGGTGAAGCCGTCGGCGACGACGACGTCGACCCGGCCGGTGAGCAGGTCGTGCCCCTCGATGTTTCCGTCGAAGTCGATCCCGGGCGTGCCGGAGAGCAGTTCGTGTGCACGTTTGATGAGCTTGTTGCCCTTCTCGGCCTCGGACCCGATCGTGAGCAGCCCGACCCGAGGCCGGGGAAGATCGAGCGCGATCTGGGCGAAGGCCACGCCGAGGTGCGCGAACTGGACCAGCATCTCGGGCTTGGCGTCGGCGTTGGCGCCCGCGTCGAGGAGCACGGTGGGCGTCGGCCGGGTCGGGAGGGTGACCGCGATGGCGGGCCGGCCGACGCCGTGCTGTCCGCGCAGCCGGAGTTTTCCGGTCGCCACCACTCCGGCGGTGGACCCGGCGGAGACGACGGCGGACGCGTCTCCGCGCCGCAGGAGGTGGCAGGCGACGGCGATACTGGAGCGGGGGCGGCGCAGGCTGGCGAGCGCGCCCTCGTCCATGGCGAGCGCCTCCTCGGCGCGCACGATGGGGATCTCCGCGGTGGCGTCGTACGCGGCGAGCGCCTCGTAGAGCAGCCGCGGCTGGCCCACGAGGACCACGGGGATCCCGCGTTCCCTGACCGCCTGGACGGCTCCCGCCACGATCTCGCCGGGAGCGTTGTCCCCTCCCATGGCGTCGAGGGCGACCGGCAGCGCCCCGACTGGGCCCGGGTCGGGCGCAACGCGGTCCAATCGGTTCACCTCACGAGTCTGCCACCTGCGCGGATCGTTGGCGTGAGCGTAGACCGTACGTGCGAGCGGGACGGTCAGCCGTGCCAGGGAGAGTGCACGTCGGTGGCGACCCGCGACAGGATGATCTTTCCGAAGCGGGCCTTTCCCGTCACCCTGATGAGCGGCCCGTCCCCTTCCTGGCCGCCGGAGACGTGGCGCTTGGAGAACAGGGCGCTGCCCTCGTCCATGATCCTGGCGTTCTCGGGCACGCGAACGATCATCTTGCCGCAGAACGAGTTGAGTTCGAGCGTGATCTCCCGGCCGGGCAGCACCGCGTCGCGCAGGTCGATGATCAGCGCGCCGAAGACCGAGCGGAGCTCGGTGTGGCGGCCGGCCACCCAGCGCCCGCTGCGGATGACCTTGCTGAAGACGGCGGTCACTTCTTGCCGCTCGGCCCTCAGCGCCGCCGTAGCGGTGGTGCCGGGGAGGTCGGGGAGGTCGTGGGTGAGGGGGACGAGGTCGCCAAGCGTCACGGCGGTGTAGGCGGCGGACAGCCGGTCCGCATGCTCCGCGGAGGTGAGACGGCCGGTGGCCAGGCCCTCACCGAGGACGGCCGCGACCCTGTCCCGGTCGGCGTCCGAGGCACGCTGGCCTGCGTCTCCATCGCCATATGGGGTCAAGGAAGTCACAAGCCGACGATACTCCCTTTCGCGATATGTCGCGAGATCTGATGACATACGGCAGAACCTCACAAGGAAGTTTCCTGCCTGTGGAACCTGCCGTGGAGGCGGTGACTCGGGTTATATGGGAACCTCAGACGCGCGACGGGGGTAGTTGGTTTACACAGTTCCCAAAACCTACCGAGAAAGGAAGGCCGAGTGATCGTTAGCGAAAGCAAGCGAGGCTTCCGGGCCTACACCACCAAACATCTCGACGAGCTTCTCGGCCGCGGCGGCCTCGATGAGGCGGCCCGGTTGCGGGTCCGCGCCGTGGCGACGGTCCTGCCGTTCCGCACGAACGCCTACGTCGTCGACGAGCTGATCGACTGGTCGGCCGTCCCCGACGACCCGATCTACCGGCTCGTCTTCCCGCAGGAGGACATGCTGCCCGAGGCCGACGTTTCACGGCTGGCAGGCCTACTGCGCGACGGCGCGCCGGCGACGCGGGTTCAGGAGGCGGCCCGCGAGATCCGGATGCGGCTCAACCCGCATCCGGCCGGGCAACTCGAACTCAACGTGCCCCGTGTGGGTGGCGAACCCGTTCCGGGGTTGCAGCACAAGTACCCCGAGACCGTGCTGTTCTTCCCGAAGCAGGGCCAGACCTGCCACGCGTACTGCACCTACTGCTTCCGCTGGGCCCAGTTCATCGGTGAGCCCGACCTCAAGATGGCGTCCGACGACATCGGGAACCTCGTCGAGTACGTCAAGTCCCATCCCGAGGTGACGAGCATCCTCTTCACCGGCGGCGACCCGATGATCATGAGTGAGGCGGTCCTCCGCCGGTACGTCGATCCGCTGCTCGGGCTGGAGCAGATCGAGTCGATCCGCATCGGCACCAAGTCCCTGGCGTACTGGCCGGACAGGTTCGTCGGAGATCCCGACGCCGACGCGACGCTCAAGCTCTTCGCCGAGGTGGTCGAGTCGGGCAAGAGCCTCGCTTTCATGGCGCACTTCTCGCACCCGCGCGAACTCGAACCCGACATCGTCCAGACGGCGGTCGGGCGGATCCTGGAGAGCGGGGCGACGATCAGGACACAGGCACCGCTCATCCGCTCCATCAACGACAGTCCCGGCGTCTGGTCCCACATGTGGCGGCGGCAGACGGCCATGGGCATGATCCCTTATTACATGTTCGTCGAGCGCGACACCGGTCCACAGGACTACTTCGCGGTCAAGCTCGCGGACGCTCACCGGATCTTCCGTGACGCGTACGCGCAGGTGTCCGGGCTGTGCCGGACCGTCAGAGGGCCGTCCATGTCGGCCACCCCCGGAAAGGTCTGCGTCGACGGCGTCGCGGAGGTCGCCGGAAAGCGCGTCTTCGTCCTCCATTTCATCCAGGCGCGGGATCCCGAACTGGTCGGGCGTCCCTTCTTCGCCCACTACGACCCGCAAGCGGTCTGGCTCACCGATCTGAGACCGGCGTTCGGGGACCGTTTCCCCTTCGAGTTCTCCGGCGCTCCCAGCCGGCTCAGCGCCTGACGCACAGGCGGAATCACCCCCTCCGCCGTCCGTCGCCGGCCTCCGTATCCGTCTGAATTCTCAAGCGATCGGAAAATCTGTTCGCCCGGCCTGGGAGGCATGTTTACCGAGCCTTTTTCCCAGGCCGGGGATCGCTTCGCCGGATATCCCGATGAAAAGGGATTCTTGGGGATGACTGGAAGGTGATCGCTAGGCCTTAGATTTCCGGAAATTCCGGTCCTCTGCCCTGGCTGAGGTGCGGACGAGCGCGGCAGCCCACCCTTCGAGAAGGGTGATAGAAATGCCGTCCGTAGCTGAGTCCTGGTCGGCGACGTACGCCGACGCACGGGGGGTAATTCCCGCTCTCGTGAAAAGGGATATGAACCGGGGGAATTATGAATCGAATCATTAAGGCTGCCGCGGTCCTCATCACCGCCGGTATCGCGGGCATGTCCGCCGTGCCGGCCCAGGCCTCGGCCGCCGACACGGGCACCGACGCGCAGCTCGCGGCCGTCACGAGGGTGCTCGCCGACGTCCGCGCCGACGTGGTCGCCGGTGCGACCGGCTCCCTGCAGGGCCAGCTCGCCGCCGTGGCGAACCTGGCGGCTCACGCGGACGCGAGCGTCAACGCGGTGGTCGCGGCGCAGCTCGTCGCGACGGCCAACGTCGCGCTCGGCGCGGTCGTCGACGTCAAGGCCGCGACCGAGGCTCAGCTCGTGGCCGCCGCCAACCTGACCGCCGACGTCACCGCCGCCCTCACCGCGAACGTGAACGCGAACGTTCAAGCCCAGCTCACCGCCGCCGCGAACCTCACCGCGAGCGTCGCCGCCACCCTCACCGCCAACGTGAACGCCGCGGCCGTCGCCACGGTGAACGCGAACGCCGTCGTCGCGGCCCAGCTCGCCGTCGCGGCCAGCGCCGCCGCCAACGCGGCCGCCACCCTGACCGCCTTCGTCGACGCGCACTTGGGCGCCGGCGTGGCCGTCCTCGCCGGCATCCGGATCCCCGTCGTCGTCCTGGTGGGCAACGTCCGCGCCCTGGCCAACGCCTCGGCCGCGCTCACCGCCAACGTGAACGCCGCCATCAACGTCGGTCTCGTGGCGAACCTCAGCGCCCTGCTCAACGTCAACGTCGGCGTCAACGCGCTGGCCGGCGTCAGGGTTCTGGTGCCCGGCGTGCTCACCACCGGCCTCAACACGGTGAAGTCGACCTCGTCGGTCACCACCACCCGTTCCAACGGCTGGGTGAGGACGGTGAACACGACCGTCGTTCCGTGGAACACCGTGACCGTGGTCAAGAACACCAGCACCAGCAGCACGAGCACCACCGGCACCACTGGGACCACCACCACCGGCACGACCACCACCGGTACGCCGACCACGACCACCACCACGACCACCACGCCGGGCACGACCTACCCCGCGCGCACCAAGTGAGCGGTGATCGGGTGCCGCCCCGGGTGCGGTCGCCGCACTCGGAGCACTCGGAACACTGAAAGAACATGAGAGAACCGGCCGACACCCTCCAGGTGCTGGCCGGTTCTCTCATGTCGTCAGCGTGGCGCCCGGGCGAGGCCGGGGCCGCCAGGTCGTGGAACCACGCGCGCGGGACGCGCTCCCCCGCGCCTGGCGCCGGATCAGTTGAACGAGCCGCGCAGGCAGGTGCGCCGCCCGATCTCCGCCTGCAGCCGGGCCATCTGCCAGTGCAGATCGATCAGCTGCTCGGCGATCAAACTCAACGGAAGCTCCGAGGGATCTTCGGCGGCCAAATGGTCGATCGCCGTCGCCAGGTCACCCATCCCGCCCTCCGGTGTCCAGGTCGAATCTACGTTCGAATCATAGTGGAACACCGGCACGGGCGCATCAGGTTTCGTAGGTCGGCGCGATGTAACCGCGGGCCAGGGTGTTCGCCGTGATGTTGAACCCCACCACGGCGGGTGGCGCGTCGTCGCCCACCCCGAGCTTCTCGACCTTCAACGCGTGCACGGCGAAGACGTAGCGGTGCGGCCAGCCCGGCGGCGGAGCGGCGCCGCCGTAGGACTTCTGGCTGTAATCGTTGCGCGCGTGCGCGGCCCCCTCGGGAAGGCCCGCGAAGCCCGGGGCCGTCCCTGCGCCGGTCGGCAGCTCGGTGACGTCCGCGGGGATGTCGTACACGAGCCAGTGCCAGAATCCGCTGCCGGTGGGCGCGTCCGGGTCGAAGCAGGTCACCGCATAGCTTTTCGTGCCCTTGGGCGCGCCCGACCAGCGCAGGTTCGGCGACTGGTTCTGCCCGGTCATGCCCCAGTCGTTGAAGACGTAGGCGTCGGACAGGCGCTCCCCGTCCCGTACGTCGTCGCTCTCGACGGTCAGGCTGGGCACCTGAGGCAGATGGTCATAGGGAATCGGCGGCTGCGTCGGCACGATCCGTCCTCCGATGGGTCGACATCATGGTCGTCACCCATCCTGGTACGGCCGCCGCGCGGTCGCCACTGGCCGCGCTCAGGCCTTGTTGTACGCGGCGAGGACCTCGGAGGGGTCGCCGTCCATCTTGATCTTGCCCTTGTGCAGCCAGATGACGCGGCTACAGGTGTCCTCGATGACGTCGAGGTTGTGGGCCACCAGGAAGACGGTGCCGGCGGACTCGCGCATCTGCTTGATGCGCTTTTGGCTCCTCTTCTTGAACTCGCGGTCGCCGGTGGCCAGCGCCTCGTCGATGAGGAGGACGTCATGGGTCTTGGCCGAGGAGATGGCGAAGCGCAGCCGCGCGCCCATGCCCGAGGAGTAGGTCGACATCGGGAACTGCACGAACTCGCCGATGCCGGAGAAGTCGACGATCTCGTCGTACTTCTCGCGCAGTTCGGTGGGGGACATGCCCATGGCGTAACAGCCGAGGACGATGTTGCGCTCGCCGGTGAGCTCCTTCATCAGGGCGGCGTTGACGCCGAGCAGCGACGGCTGGCCGTCGGTGTAGACCGCGCCCTTGTGCGGCGGGAGCAGCCCGGCGATGGCCCGCAGCAGCGTCGACTTGCCTGAGCCGTTGCGGCCGACGATGCCGATCGCCTCTCCGTGGCGGGCGACGAAGGAGACGCCCTTGACGGCGTGGACCTCCTTCATCTGGGGACGGCCCTGGCGCCTGGCGATGCGCATGAGTGCGTTCGCCGCATTGCCCTTCTGGGAGTCCGAGGCGGCGCCGTACACCTTGTAGACGATGTGGAGGTTGTCGACGATCACCGTCGGCGTCCCGAGCTCCTCGGGGGATGCCTTCGATTCTTCCTGGGCCACGTGGGACAGCTCCTTGGTCAGCTCAGCCACGTCCGTACCTCTCCTCGGCCCGCCAGAAGTACCAGAAGCCGACGATCAGCGCGAATATCGCCCAGAATATGCAGGTAATCCACGCCCATCGCTCCGGGAATCGCTGGTAGATCAGCAGGTCGCGCATGAACTCGATGTAGGCGGCGGCCGGGTTGAACTCCAGGGCCCACCGGAGCACGTCGGGGAGCTTCTCCGTGCGCTCGCTGATGCTGTAGAAGACGCCGGAGGCGTACAGCCAGGTGCGGGTGATGAACGGCAGGAGCTGGTTCGTGTCGCGGACGAACGCGCCGACGCGAGCCATGAACAGGCTCGCGCCGACGTTGAAGACCATTTGCAGGGCCAGCGTGACCGGGATCAGCAGCCAGAGCCATGTGATCGGCTCGCCGGTGACCAGGACGAGCACGATGAGCACGCCCATCGACCAGCCGAGCTGCTGCAGCTCCTGCACCGCGTACGCCAGGGGAAGCGAGGCGCGGGGAAAGTGCAGGGCCCTGATGAGCGAGAGGTTCGACGAGACGGACTTGGCGCCGCTGATCACCGTCCGCTGGGTGAAGGTGAAGACCATGACCCCGGTGATGAGGAACGCGGGGTAGTTGTCGATGTTCTTGCTCTGACCGAGGATGACACCGAACATCAGCCAGTAGACCGCGGCGTTGAGCAGCGGCGTGAGCACCTGCCAGAGCTGGCCGAGCGCGGACTCGGAGTACTTCGAGACGTTCCTGGACGTGGCGTACGTCAGGATGAAGTGCCTCCGCGTCCACAATTGGCGCAGGTACGCGGGCAGGGTGGGGCGCGCGATGGCGCGTCGCAACCCGTGGCGCTCGGCGAGCGCGGCCAGTGACTCCGGCGCCCCGCCGCCCGCCTGGGCGTCCGCGACCGCGGAATCCGGCTGGCTCATGGGATGGACTCTATTGGATGGTGATGAGTAAGAGACCGGTGATGGTGATCCGTTGGCCTCTCGTGGACGTCGGCCGTGACCGTCGCGGGGAGCGGGGCCGCGGCTTGGTCAAAGGTAGCCCAGCGACTCGTGGTATGGGGACAACGGCACGGGTCCGATGCCATGGAGACGCCGATGCCCCATCAACCGCATCCTATGTGTACCTTATTGGGTGGTTTGGGCTTCGTATCGGCATTTAGCCCGACCTTGTTGGTATGCGTATGACGCCCCACCGACGCACGTGTGACCGAACTGCAATGCACCAGAGACTCGTCTGGTGTGCGGAGTGAGGGATGCTCGCGACGACTGGCAGGGCGTCAGCAGGCTTGACCATGTTTGCAAACGAGGGAACCTCACCACCATCCGAGGAACCCGCGCGAGTGAACGGGTCATGCCCGCCAATGCCCATCCTTAGAGGGAGGATCAATCCACTATGCGCGTAGCTAAGGGCGCACAGATCGCCGCGGGCACCGCGCTGCTTGCGCTTGGGGTCGCCGCGTGCGGCGGTGGCGGCAGCGGTTCCGGCGGCAGCGGCAGCGACGGCGGCACCAACCCCCGCGCGGCCGACGGCACCGTGTACATCCGGGGATGTGAGCCCCAGACCGGCTTCGTCCCGGGCAACATCAACGAGACCTGCGGCGGCACGATCAACCAGTTCGTGTACGACCAGCTGATCAAGTACAACACCGACACGGCCGCGCCCGAGCTGAGCCAGGCGGAGTCGATCGAGAGCCCGGACAACAAGGTCTGGACGATCAAGCTCAAGCCGGGTCTGAAGTGGAGTGACGGCACGCCGGTCACCGCCAAGAACTACGTTGACGCCTGGAACTACACCGCGTACACGCCGAACGCGCAGAACGGCGGCTGGTGGTTCGGCAGCGTCGAGGGTTACTCGGACGTCGCGACCGAGGACCCGGACGGCGCCGACGGGCCGAAGGAGGCCCCGAAGCCGGCCAAGGAGACCATGTCCGGCCTCGAGGTGATCGACGACCTCACCTTCAAGGTCACGCTGCAGGCCCCCGAGGCGGTGTTCCGCACCAAGCTGGGCTACACCACGTTCTCCCCGCTGCCCGAGGCGTTCTTCAAGGACCCCAAGGCGTTCGCCGCCAACCCGGTCACGAACGGCCCCTTCAAGTTCGTGAAGTGGGACCACAACTCGCAGATCGTGGTCGAGGCCGTCGCGGACTACCCGGGCGCCGAGAAGCCCAAGGTCAAGAAGATCGTCTACAAGATGTACAAGGACGACGACGCGGCCTACGCGGACCTGGTGTCCAACAACCTCGACTTCACCGAGCTCGTCCCGCCGTCGGCCCTGGCCGGTGACAAGTGGAAGAGCGACCTCGGCGACCGCGCCATCGAGGGCCAGCAGGGCGTCATCCAGACGGTGACCTTCCCGCTGTACGACAAGGAGTTCGGCGGCAACGCGGACTTCCGCAAGGCGCTGTCCCTGGCGATCGACCGGAAGACGATCACGGACAAGATCTTCAACAAGGGTCGTGTCCCGATCGACGGCTGGATCTCCCCGCTGGTCGAGGGTTACAAGACTCCGGGCGCGTGTGGCGAGTTCTGCACCTTCGACCCGGCCAAGGCCAAGGAGTACCTCGCCAAGGCCAAGGCCGCGGGCTACACCCCGCCGAAGGAGTACCCGATCTGGTACAACGGCGACTCCGCGCACAAGGAGTGGGTGGACGCCACCGCCAACAGCATCAACCAGGCCCTGGGCGCCGACGCCGGCTTCACGGTCGTGGGCAAGGCCACGCCGACCTTCGCCGAGTTCCGTGACCTGATCACGAACCGCAAGATGAAGGGCGCGTTCCGCACGGGCTGGCAGATGGACTACCCGAGCATCGAGAACTTCCTGAACCCGCTGTACAAGACGGGCGCGGGCTCGAACGACGGTGAGTTCAGCGACAAGGAACTCGACGCCAAGCTGAAGGAAGCCGACACCTCCACCGACCCGGCGCAGTCGATCCTCCACTACCAGGAGGCCGAGGCCATGCTGGTCAAGGAGATGAACGCCATTCCGCTGTGGTCGTACGGTCTGCAGGCAGGCACGTCCAAGTGGGTGACCGGTGTCAAGGTCACGCCGTTCGGTGTGCTCGACCCGCTCTCCATCGCGATCAAGGAAGCGTAGGCTCGCCTCGCATGCGCCACGAGGCCGGTTCCAGACCGGGGCCGGCCTCGCTGGCTGTCTGACGGCGGATACGTAAAGTCACGGATCCGCCACTGTCCAGCCCTCCCTTTCGGTCCTCCGCACTCATCCACCTGCGGCATTGTTGACCGGTAGGGATGCATGTACGACCTTTAGCGTCAGAGTGGAGGTGCGCATGGGCCGATATGCCATCCGGCGCCTGCTGCAACTCATCCCCGTGCTCCTAGGCACGACCTTCCTCATCAACTTCATGGTCTGGCAGCTCCCCGGTGATCCGTTCGCCGCGCGCTGTGGCCAGCGGGCCTGCCCCGACTCCTACATCTCCGCCATGCGCGAGCAGTTCGGCCTCGACCAGCCGATGCTCGTGCAGTACTGGCACTTCCTGAAGAACCTGCTGTCCGGCGACCTGGGCGTGAACTTCAACCAGGTGTCCGTGGCCTCGCAGCTCGCCGACGCCTGGCCGATCACCATCCGGCTCGGCCTGATGGCCGTCGCCATCGAGGCGATCATCGGCATCGCGGCCGGCGTGCTGTCCGGTCTCAAGCGCGGCGGCTTCATCGACAACGTGATCACGATTTCCACGCTGGTCATGCTGTCGCTGCCGATCTTCGTCACCGGCTTCATCCTGCAGTGGCTGCTCGGCGTGCAGCTCCAGTGGATCAACCCGACGGTGTCCGACGCGGCGACCGTCGGCGAGCTGTTGATCCCGGCGTTCGTGCTGGCCAGCCTCAACCTCGCGTTCACCGCCCGGCTCACCCGGACGAGCATCGTCGAGAACCGCCGGTCCGACTACGTCCGTACCGCGGTCTCCAAGGGCATGACGAACCGCCGCGTGGTGGGCGTGCATCTCCTGCGGAACTCGTTGATCCCGGCACTGACCTTCCTCGGCACCGAGATCGGCTCGCTCATGTCGGGCGCGATCGTGACGGAGGGCATCTTCAACATCCACGGCATCGGTGGACTGCTCTTCACCGCGATCAACAACCACGACTTCACGATCGTGGTGCCCGTCGCGTCCCTGCTGGTTCTCGTCTATCTGCTCGCCAACCTGCTCGTCGACCTCCTCTACGGCGTGCTCGACCCGAGGATCCGTTATGAGTGAACCGACCGCCACGCAAGATCTGATCCAGGGAACGCCAGAGCCCTCGGCCGCCGCCGTCGCCAACTCGTCGGGGAAGCCGCGCAGCCTCTGGTACGACACCTGGGACATCCTGAAGCGCAGGAAGATCTTCTGGATCTCCTTCGTGATGCTCATCGTGTTCCTGGTGATGGCCGCGTTCCCGACGCTGTTCACGCACAAGGACCCCGAGTGGGCCACGCTCGCCAGAAGCATGGAGGGGCCGAGCGAGGACGCCTGGTTCGGCTTCGACCTGCAGGGCCGGGACGTGTTCGCGCGCACCATCTACGGCGCGCGCACCTCGATCATCGTGGGTGTGCTGGCCACGCTCGGCACCGTGGTGCTCGGCGGGATCGCCGGCGTCATCGCCGCGTACCAGGGGAAGTGGCTCGACTCGCTGCTCTCCCGCGTCGGCGAGATGTTCCTCGGCGTGCCGTACGTGCTCGGCGCGGTCATCATCCTCGGCTCGGTCGCCCCGGTGCAGTCCAACCCCGGTAAGACCATGATCATGACCGTTGTGATCATCGTGCTGGCCGTGCTCGGCTGGCCGGTGCTCATGCGCATCGCCCGGTCGTCGATCATCCAGGCCAAGCACCAGGACTACGTGCAGGCCGCCCGCGCGCTGGGCGCCGGCCCGTTCCGGATCATCTTCAAGCACCTGCTGCCGAACTCGCTCGCGCCGATCCTGGTGTACTCCACGATCACCATCGGCAGCTACATCGGCGCCGAGGCGACCCTGTCGCTCCTCGGCATCGGCCTGCGCACGCCGGTCATCTCGTGGGGCATCGCGATCGCCGACCACACCCGGTACATCCGGACCGGCGCGCACGCGATGTTCTTCCCGGCCGCGTTCCTGTCCCTCTGCGTGCTCACCTTCGTCATGCTCGGCGAGGCCGTACGCGACGCACTCGACCCCAAGCTTCGCTAGGAGGCACGAACAGTGATCGAAGTGCTTCCCGAGTCCGCGGGCAGCGGTACGCACGGCGGGGCTCTGCTGGAGGTCGACGACCTCCACGTGGAGTTCCGCACCAGGGCGGGCGTGGCCAAGGCGGTGAACGGCGTCACCTACAGCGTGAGCGCCGGGGAGACCCTGGCCGTGCTCGGCGAGTCGGGCTCCGGCAAGAGCGTGACCGCTCAGACGATCATGGGAATTCTCGACATGCCGCCGGGCAAGATCACCGGTGGTGAGATCCGCTTCCGCGGGACCGACCTGCTGAAGCTGCCCGAGGACGAGCGCAGGAAGGTTCGTGGCGAGGGCATCTCCATGATCTTCCAGGACGCGCTGTCCGCGCTCAACCCGGTTTTCCCGGTGGGCTGGCAGATCGCCGAGATGTTCCGCATCCACCGGGGCGCGTCCCGGGCCGACGCCAAGAAGAAGGCGATCGAGCTCATGGACCGGGTGCGCATCCCGGCCGCCAAGGAGCGGGTGAGCGACTACCCGCACCAGTTCTCCGGCGGCATGCGCCAGCGCATCATGATCGCGATGGCCATCGCGCTCGACCCCGAGGTGCTGATCGCCGACGAGCCGACCACCGCGCTGGACGTCACGGTGCAGGCCCAGATCATGGAGCTGCTCGCGGAGCTCCAGCGTGACAGCAACATGGGCCTGATCCTGATCACCCACGACCTCGGCGTGGTCGCCGACGTCGCGGACAAGATCGCCGTCATGTACGGCGGGCGGATCGTGGAGAACGCGCCGGTCCACGACCTCTATCGGAACCCGGCGCACCCGTACACGAAGGGCCTGCTGGAGTCGATCCCCCGGGTCGACCTCAAGGGCCAGGAACTGTACGCGATCAAGGGCATGCCGCCCAACCTGCTCGACATGCCGTCGGGCTGTGCGTTCCACCCCCGCTGCCCGTACCGGCAGGAGACGTGCACGACCGACGTTCCCCCGCTGCACACGATCAGTGGTATGCGCAGCAGCGCCTGCCACTTCTGGAGGGAGGTTCTCGATGGCGACGCCCAGTGAGGTCGTTCTCGAAGTCCGCGATCTGGTAAAGCACTTCCCGCTGACCCAGGGCATCCTCTACAAGCGGCAGATCGGCGCGATCAAGGCCGTCGACGGCATCTCCTTCGACCTCCATCGGGGCGAGACGCTGGGCATCGTGGGGGAGTCGGGGTGCGGAAAGTCCACCCTGGCGAAGCTGCTCATGGCGCTCGAACGGCTTACCTCGGGCAAGGTCCTCGTGGGCGGCAAGGACATCGCCGCCGCCAGGGGGTCCGAGCTCAAGCACATGCGGCGCAACATCCAGATGGTGATGCAGGACCCGTACACCTCGCTGAACCCGCGGATGACCGTCGGCGACATCGTCGGCGAGCCGTACGAGATCCACTCGGAGGTCGCGCCGAAGGGCGACCGGCGCAAGCGGGTGCAGGAGCTGCTGGAGGTCGTGGGCCTCAACCCCGACCACATCAACCGGTACCCCCACCAGTTCTCCGGTGGCCAGCGGCAGCGCATCGGCATCGCCCGGGGGCTCGCCCTCCAGCCGGAGATCATCATCTGTGACGAGCCGGTCTCCGCGCTCGACGTGTCGATCCAGGCCCAGGTGATGAACCTGCTGGACGGGCTCCAGAAGGAGTTCAACCTCGCGTACATCTTCATCGCCCACGACCTGTCGGTGGTGCGCCACATCTCCGACCGCGTCGGCGTGATGTACCTGGGCAAGATGGTGGAGCTGGGCAAGGACACCGAGATCTACGACCGGCCGAGTCACCCGTACACCCAGGCGCTGCTCTCGGCCGTCCCGGTGCCCGACCCCGACGGACGCGAGCAGCGTGAGCGGATCATCCTGCAGGGCGACCCGCCCTCGCCGGCCAACCCGCCGTCGGGCTGCCGGTTCCGTACGCGCTGCTGGAAGGCGCAGGACATCTGCGCCGAGCAGGAGCCGCTGCTGGAGATCCGCGACAAGGCCGGGGACCACCCGAGTGCCTGCCACTTCGCCGAGGCCGCCGACGTCGTCCACGTGAACTGACGCCGGACCGGCACCGGACCGGCACCGGACCGGCGTCGCCGGTCGAACGGGTCACATGCGCCCGGCCGCCTCAAGGGCGCGCCGGGCGCTCGCCATTCCGGCGCCGTACGCGTCGTCGCGCTCGCCGCGCGGGCGCGGGGTCGTGCCCCGCTGGAGCGCCCGCCGTACCTGCCGGGCCGACAGGTCGGGATAGCGGGAGCGGACCAGCGCCGCGACCCCGGCGACGAGGGCCGCGGCCGAACTCGTGCCGTCCGCCATCACGTACGAGCGGCGGCCCTCGGCGCTGACGATCTCCGTGCCGGGGGCGACCAGGGACAGGTAGTCCTGCCGGTTGGAGAAGGAGGCGGGCCGCAGCGCCCGGTCCACCGCGCCCACCGCGATCACGCCCGGATAGGCGGCGGGATAGTTCCTCCTGTTCGCTCCGGCGCCGTCGTTGCCGGAAGAGGCGATCAACACGACCTGGCGGGACAGGGCGTACCGCACGGCCCTCTCCTCGGCGGCCGATCCCTGGTAGGAGCCGCTGCCACCGCCGAGCGACATGCTGATCACCTGCGCGCCGTGGTCCACGGCGTACCTGATGCCGCGGGCGACGGCGTCGCGGCAGATCGTGTTGCCCGCGCCGAGCAGGTCGTCATCGTCCAGCGTGACCTTGATCGAGAGGATCCGCGCCTCGGGGGCCACGCCGAGTATGCCGTGGGTGTCGTTCGGGCCGTGCCCGCGCCCCGCGATCAGGGCCGCCATCGCGGTGCCGTGCTTTCCGGAGGGCGCGTGCGGTGTCCGCCGGGTCGTGCTCGTCCACGTGCCGCAGGAGCCGCCGGGGCCCGTCGTGGCTCCGGTGAGGTCGGGTCCACGGACGACCGCTCCCATGAGGTCGGGATGCCGGTCGTCCACGCCCGTGTCGAGCACGGCGACGGTGACTCCCGCGCCACGGGTGGTCCGCCATGCCTTCCTGACGTCCAGAGCCTGGAGCGGCCACTGGCGCGCGCGGACCGCGGCGCCCACATCCTCGGAAGGGACGGCCGTCGCTCCGGTGAGCAGGCAGGCGGCGAGCAAGATCGGTACGACGCAGAAGAGCATCGCCGACCTCATGCCGTGACGGGCCTCCTCCCCGGGACAACGGGTCAGGGAGGGCCAATTCTCGCATGGGACCGTCGACCGGAGTTGATGTTTCGGTGAACGACCCCTTGCGGTCTGTTATGTCACGGCTGTCCCTTCTGTGATTGCAGCGACAGCCGTACGTGGGCGCCGGGAGGGAGCCCGAGCCGCTCGGAGGCGTCCCCGGAGTTGACCGCGAGCGCGATCAGGCCCGCCGAGTCGGTGAACGCGACCAGATCACCGGGCGGCACCGCCGCGAACGTCTCCCGGTACGGCACGGCGAGCTGCCGCCTGCCGAGCCACACGCCGAGGGTGTCGCCCCCGCGTACGCCCAGCACGGCCAGGTCCGCGGTGGTGATGGACAGCTGGACGTTGCCGTGGCGGTCCACCGAGAGCACCTCGCCCTCGACCGCGCCGTCCCGCACCCGGGACGTGGGAGCGGGCAGCGAGACCAGCCCGAGGACGTCGATCCGCGGGCCCACGTCGCCCGGCCGGTGTCCGGCGCAGAGGTGCGCCGCGACGGGCGCGAAGATGTCCCTCCCGGGAAACGTCGGCGAGACGGGCTTGAGGAACAGGTCATCGTTGGCGATCTCGTACGCCGCCTCGGCGCCTCCCGCCGCGTGCACCGCCCAGGACAGCACGCCGTTGTCCGGCCCGAGGAACATCCGCCCGCCGGCCTCGATGGCGACCAGGCGACGGTTGCCCCCCATGGCGGGGTCGATGGCCGCGATGTGCACGCCGGGGGGCAGGTAGGGCAGGGTCTGCGCCAGGATGGCCGCGCCGCGCCGCACGTCGCCCTCGGGCACGAGGTGCGCGACGTCGATGATCCGGGCCTCCGGCGCTATTCCGATGATCACTCCGTGGCACGCGGCGACGAACCCGTCTTCCAGCCCGTAGTCGGTGAGGAGCGTGATAACTGAGGTCACACCTGGTGACACTACGTCCGGCTCTCCGCTCTGAACACCCCGGCGTTCCACGACTACCATGAGGGCGGGCCACAAGCCCGGCTGAGGAGGAGAGCATGGATACTGCGCCGGTCGGCGGCGAAGGTCCCGCTCCCGAGAACGCCCCCCGACCTCAGGCACTCTCGGATCGCGATCGCCAGGTGCTCGCGTTCGAGCGCCAGTGGTGGCGCTACGCGGGAGCCAAGGAACAGGCCATCAGGGAGACCTTCGACATCTCCGCGACCCGTTATTACCAGATCCTCGGGGAGTTGATCGACAGGGTCGAGGCCATGGAGCACGACCCGATGCTGGTCAAGCGCCTGCGACGGATGCGGGCGACGCGTCGCCGTGATCGGGCCGCGCGCCGTTTCGGCCCGCGCCCTTGACTGTTTTGGGGGTATGTAGCCCGCTATGGGAGACGAGACGGCGCCCGTCGAGGCGCTGATCAGGACCGAGACGGGACGCGCCGGGCTTGCGGCGGTGCTCGACGACCCCTCCGGGGCCGTGATCGGCCTCGACTTCGACGGCACACTGTCGCCCATCGTGCCCGACCCGGCGTCCGCCAGGATCCACCCCGAGGCGCCCGCCGCGCTCGTACGGCTCGGCGAGCTGGTGCGCGCGGTGGTCATCGTGACCGGCCGTCCGCCCCTCCAGGCACTCGCCCTGGGCGAGGCGCCCGGCGGCCCGGCCCTCGCCGACGTACCCGGTCTGGTCGTCCTCGGCCACTACGGCCTGGAGCGGTGGGAGGGCGGGGACGTCACCGCGCCGCCTCCGCCGCCGGGTCTCGACCGCGTACGCGCCGAGCTGCCCTCGATCACGCGGGCCTTCGACGGCGTTCTGATCGAGGACAAGGGCCGGGCGGTGGCCGTGCACACCCGCAGGGCCTCCGATCCCGAAGGCGCGCTGCTGGCGCTCGGCGAGCCGGTGGCGAAGCTGGCCGCCGCGTCCGGCCTCATCGTCGAGCCGGGACGGCTGGTCCTGGAGCTGCGGCCGCCCGGCATGGACAAGGGGCAGGCCCTGCGTGCGTTCCTCGCCGAACGGTCGGCCAGGTCCGTCATGTTCTTCGGCGACGATCTCGGCGACATCGCGGCCTTCGACGCGGTGGCGACCTCCGGCCTGCCGGGAGTGCGCGTGTGCAGCGGCTCCGCGGAGGTCACCCGGCTGGTCGAGCACGCCGACGCCGTCGTGGACGGCCCCGAGGGCGTCGTACGGCTCCTGCGCTCCCTGGTCGCGACGATCTCCCCGGCCGGCGCCTGAACCCGCTACAGCCGGCCACAGGCGATTCCCGAACGGCCCGGCCGGGCCACGGCATGCGTACGGAAGGGCGCGTGCGGTCTCCCGCAAGTCGTTTACAACTTCACGACCATACGATTCCGCCATGAAGAAGACGATCATGGCTGCGGTGGCCGGCCTCGCCGTCCTGGCGACCCCGGCCGCCGCTTCCGCTTCCACTTCCGCTTCCGACACCAAGATCCTCCGGCTGCGTGCCGGACTGAACCTGATCGTTCCCAAGTCCTGGAAGGTCTACAAGATCAGCAAGGACTGGACCCGTGTGGTGACGGGTTCGTGCCCGACCGTTAACGACGAGATCTTCGGGTTCCGTGACTCCGGTTGCCGCAGCTTCTGGGTGCTGGGCCCGAGCGCGATCGAGATCGGGCACGAGGTGTTCCAGGCGTACACGCCGGAAGGCCCGTTCTACCCGGCCACCGACGTCGGCCCCTGCGTGTACGACGCGAACCTCTCGACCGGCCAGATGACGCTCACGGCCAAGGGGCTGCGCCAGATCGGCCCCGGGCACAAGGCGTACTACCGCGCCTGGTCGGCCAACTGCGTCAGCCTGAACAGCGGCAAGGTGAAGGGCCGCTTCACCCAGCGTGAGTGGTACCTGCCGAAGTCGAAGATCCTGGTCGTGGACCAGTGGAACACGCAGGGCCTCTCGACGGTCCTCAAGTACGCGACCTGGAGCTGATGATCCCGCCGACGGCGAGCCCGATCAGCGCGGGCACGAGCAGGAACGCGGCGTGGGTGCCGAACCCGTCGCCCAGGGCGCCGAGAACGAACGGCCCGGCGCCCGACCCCACGCCCGCCCAGATGGAGGCGGCGCCGGACGCCCGGTCCGGCCTGCCGCCGGAGGCGTCGATGATCCTGGCCAGCGCGAGCGGGAAGTGGACGGAGATGCCGAGCCCGCTGAGCGCGAGGCCGACGTAGCCGAGCGGCACCGAGGCGCTGGTCCAGAAGATCGCCCACCCGGCCAGAGTCACGGCCAGCGCGCCGAGAAGCACCGTCGACGGAGGAAGGCGCAGAGCCAGCCTGGCGCCGCCGAACCGGCCGACGGCCATCCCACCGAGCATCGCGGACAGCCCGGTCGCCGCGGTGGCCGCCGTGAGCCCGGTCCGCTGGGCGAACAGCTCGGCCGCCCACAGATTGAACGTGAACTCCAGTGCCACGCAGCACAGCAGCACCGCCCCGGCCACATGGAAGCGCCACCCGTAGGGCGCCTTGGCGGGGCCGGAGACGGCGACCGCGGCCTGCTGCGGGTCGGGCACCCAGACCCTGCCCATCGTGAGCGCGAGGACGGCGGTGGCGACGATCGGGATGTAGAGCGCCGACCGCCAGCCGAGTACCGACCCGGCGGCCAGGCTGAAGACGTACGAGGCCGCGATGCCGGCGCTCACTCCGACGGCGTTGGACTCGCTGATCGCGGCGGGCCCGGCGAGGCCGTGGTGGTCGCTCAGGACGGCCATCGACACGTAGAGGGCCATGGAGGCCGATCCGCTGGCGAGGAAGTAGCCGCTCAGCGTGAACGGAAGCGCGTGGCCGAGCGCGACGGTGAGCATGCCCGCGTTCATGCCGACAAGCCCGGCCCAAGTGATGGTGCGGCGTCCGAAGCGCCTGGTCAGTGTGGGCAGGGCGAGGCCGGTGACGATCGCCCCTACCGCCATCGCGGTGCCGTGCAGGCCCGCGACGGCCTGGGAGACGCCGAGCTCGGCACGCAGGGTGGGAAGCGCGGCGGAGAGCGCGTACAGGTACGTCGCGAAGGTCGCGAGCTGGAGGTAGATCAGCCAGGTCGGCCGATCCCTGGTGAGCCTGGCGGCCGCGACGGTCGTGGTCAAGCTCGTCCCCCGTGCTGAAGCGCAAACTAGCGCAGACGCTATCACCGGACCTCATTCAGGAGAGATCACCCTGAGGTCAGACAGGCGTGCGAACGCGTGGGTCCCCGCCGGTCCATCGGGCCGCGGCGGGACGCCGCGGCATGGTCAGGAGAGTGCGGCGAGCTGCTCCGCGAGCCACCGCCGCGGAGGGAGCGCGGTGGCCGCGACGCGCAACCGCGCGCACCGCTCCGCCCGCTCGTCCTCCGGCATGATCAGCGCCTCGTGCAGGGCGGCCGCCGTACCCGAGACGTCGAAGGGGTTGACCAGCAGGGAGTCCGCTCCGAGTTCCGTGGCGGCGCCCGCCTCGCGGGAGAGCACGAGCGCGCACCGGGGCGACAGGATCGGCCCCTCCTTGGCGACGAGGTTCATGCCGTCGCGTATCGGGTTGACCAGCAGCACGTCGGCCAGTCGGTACGCCGCGAGGGAGCGGGGATAGTCGTCGTGCACGTTGAGGATGAGCGGGTCCCACTCCTCGGTGGCGTAGGCGTCCTCGATCTCCTTGGCGCACCGCTGCACCGCCGCCGTGTACTCACGGTATTCGGGCAGGTCGTGCCGCGACGGGTAGGCGAAGGCGAGGTGGACCACCCTGCCGTGCCACTCGGGGTGGTCGGCCAGGAACTCCCGGTAGGCCATCAGGCCGCGGACGATGTTCTTGGACAGCTCGGTCCGGTCGATGCGGACGATCAGCCGCCGGTCGCCGACCTGCTCCTTGAGCGCGGTCATGCGCGCCTCGACGTCCGGCTCGGCGGCCCTGGCGCGGAGGGCGTCCCCGTCCACTCCGAGCCCGTGTACGCCGACGCGGGTGGTCCTGCCCTCGTAGGTGACCGTACGGCCGGCCCGGTCGACCCGCGCGCCCAGGATGGCGGCGCAGCAGTCCATGAACGCGGCGGCCCAGCGGGACGTGAGGAACCCGGCGTGGTCCGCGCCGAGGATGCCCGACAGCACCTCGGCGGCGACGTCGTCGGGCAGGAGCGAGAAGTACTCGGGCGGGGCCCAGGGCGTGTGCGAGAAGTGCGCGATCCGCACGTCGGGCCGCTCGACCCGCAGCATGGCCGGAGCCAGGGTGAGGTGGTAGTCCTGGATCATCACCTTGGCGCCGTGCGCGGCCTCCTCGGCGAGCGCGAGCGCGAACGCCCCGTTGTACTCCTGGTAGGACGCCCACTCGCGGCGGAAGCGCGTGTCGAAGTGCGGCATGGTCGGGGTGTTGTAGAGCAGGTGGTTGACGAACCACAGGGTCGAGTTGGCGACCGCGTTGTAGGCCCGGTGGAAGGTCGCCGGAGGGATGTCGAGCATCCGTAGCCGTCCCGTGTCGTAGCCCGCCTGGTCCAGCCGGCCGCCCGGCGCGAGCCGTGCGGCACTGCGGTCGCCGTCGGAGAGGGCCGCGCAGACCCAGAGCATGTCGGAGTCCTTGAACGCCTCGGACAGCCCGGAGACGAGGCCGCCGCCGCCGCGCCGCATGGTGAGCGCGCCGTCGTCGGACAGGGTGAACGAGACCGGCCCCCGATTGGAGGCGATCAGCACGTTGCTGCTCATGATCCGGCTCCCGTTACTGTGAGGGCGCGCATTCCGGAAGAGTAATAAATCCTGACCGTCGCCAATAGGATGTCAGGGAACCGCGGGTGCCCCGGCGAGGCGGGATGAGATCAGAGATGGCACTGGACGAGACGACCGAGGAACTGGCCCGATCGGCCGCCCAGGGCGATCACCGCTCTCTCGGCGAGCTGCTGCGCATGATCGAGCCGCACGTGCTGCGGCACTGTGAACGGCTGCTGCCCTACCGGCAGGACGCCGAGGAGGCGGCCCAGGACACCCTCCTCGCGGTCGCGCGCAACATCGGCAGGTTCGAGGGGCGGGCCAAGTTCAGCACCTGGCTGCACATCGTGACCGCCAACTGCGCCCGCACCACCTACCGGTCGCTGAAGCGCCGGGCGTCCGAGCAGGCGGAGGAGCTGCCCGAGCAGCGTCCCGATCCGCGCCGGGTCAGCGTCATCGCCGGATCGCGGCTCGACCTGCTGGACGCGATGGAGGCGTTGGAGGCGGAGAAGCCCGACCTCGCCCAGGCGCTGGTGCTGCGCGACATCTGCCAGCTGGACTACACCGAGGTGGCCGATCAGCTGGGCATCCCGCTCGGCACCGCCAAGTCGCGCATCCATCAGGCGCGCAAGTACGTGCAGACGGCCCTGGGCGAGGCATACGGCTGATCGTCTTACCTGGTAATGCGATTTCATCTCGAATAATGAGACGTCGGATCGGACACCTGGGACGACAAGGTACAGTGCTAGGGAGTGTCCCGCCGATGATCTTTGGGATACGCCCTGCGGCATGCCCGCCAGGGAACAACTGAATATTGCTCATCCAGAGGGGTGGAGGGACCGGCCCTGCGAAGCCCCGGCAACCCTCCCGGTGCCCGTACTCGTGACCACGAGGCCGGCCGGGACAGGTGCCAATTCCGGCTCGTGACCAGGGTGGCCACGAGCGAAGATGAGGGAAAGGCCTCGCTTCATGGCGCTCGCAAGCACTGCAAACTCCGCTCTCGACTTCGGCCCCGCCTCGGCTCTGTCCTGTCGTGAGTGCGGCACCCGCTATGACCTCGGCCCGATCTTCGCGTGTATCGAGTGTTTCGGGCCACTCGAGGTGGCGTACGACTTCGGTCCGGTGACCCGCGAGGAGATCGCGGCCGGTCCGACCAACATCTGGCGGTACAGCAAGCTCCTCCCCGTTCCGGGGAACGTCGAGACCCGGCCCAACCTCCAGCCCGGCTGGACCAAGCTGGTCAAGGCCGACAACCTGGCCGGCGAGCTGGGCCTCCGCTCGCTGTACATCAAGGACGACTCGGGCAACCCCACCCACTCCTTCAAGGACCGCGTGGTGGCGATCGCCCTGGAGGCCGCGCGGAACTTCGGCTTCCACACACTGTCCTGCTCCTCCACGGGCAACCTCGCCGGAGCGGTCGGCGCGGCCGCCGCTCGCGCGGGGCTCGACTCGTGCGTGTTCATCCCTTCCAACCTCGAAGAGGCCAAGATCACCATGGCCTCGGTGTACGGCGGCCGCCTGGTCGCGATCGACGGCACCTACGACGAGGTCAACCGGTTCTGCTCCGAGCTCATCGGTGACGAGCTGGGCGAGAAGTGGGGTTTCGTCAACGTCAACCTCCGCCCGTACTACGCCGAGGGCTCCAAGACGCTGGCCTATGAGATCGCCGAGCAGCTCGGCTGGCGGATCCCCGACCAGATCGTCATCCCGGTGGCCTCCGGCTCCCAGCTCACCAAGATCGACAAGGGTTTCCGCGAGCTGATCAAGCTGGGTCTGGTCGAGGAAAAGCCGTACAAGATCTTCGGTGCGCAGGCCGAGGGCTGCTCGCCGGTCTCCAGCGCGTACAAGGCGGGTCACGACGTGGTCCAGCCGGTCAAGCCGGACACGATCGCCAAGTCGCTGGCGATCGGGAACCCGGCCGACGGGCCGTACGTGCTGGACATCGCGCGGCGCACCGGCGGCGCGGTGGAGGACGTGAACGACCGCGAGGTGGTCGACGCGATCCGGCTGCTCGCCCGGACCGAGGGCATCTTCGCCGAGACGGCGGGCGGGGTGACCGTCGGCGTGCTGCGCAAGCTCACCGAGAGCGGCGCGCTCGACCCGGAGGCCGAGACGGTCGTGCTCAACACCGGAGACGGCCTGAAGACCCTGGACGCCGTCGCGGCCGAGGCCCGGCCCGCGGCCGTCATCCGCCCCTCTCTCGCGGCATTCCGTACGGCTTTCGCCAACTGACCGCGTTTACCAACGAAGCAACGAAAGTGAGCGAAAAATGAGCGTTTCTGTACGGATTCCGACGATTCTTCGTACATACACGGGGGGAGCCGCCGAGGTGTCCGGTGAAGGCGGAACGCTGCGCGAGGTCCTGCAGAAGCTGGACGCCGACTATCCCGGCATCGGCGCGCGGATCCTCGATGAAACGGGCAAGATTCGGCGTTTTGTCAACGTCTATGTCGGGGAAGAGGATGTCCGTTTCGTGGAGGGTCTGGACACCCCCACTCCCGATGGCGTCCAGATCTCGGTGATCCCGGCGGTGGCCGGCGGCTGACCCCTCGCGAGCCCACGACACCCACGTACCCAGGCCGGGTACGTGGGTGTTCGCATGTTGACGTGGGGTTCTGGCTAATGGCCGTTTATCTGGACATCAGGGCATGTGGTGCAATTCTCAACTAACTAATCGTTAACCGAATATTCTCCTGATCCTGCTTTGGGCGAACGCCAAGAAGTAGTTTGGGGATTGACTCTGTTGCCCTACGGCTTGACACGGGTATGGTCGAGGACGATCGACGTAACCGGGGGCCTCTTCGGTATCGGCGGTCGGCACTGGTCTCGGGCGTCTGCATTGAGATCAGCTGTTACGGATCGCGCGGGAATGGGCGTGATCTCCAGCCCAGCAAGAGGAGTCGGAAGTGGCGCAGGGCACCGTCAAGTGGTTCAACGCGGACAAGGGCTACGGCTTCATCGCGGTAGACGGTGGTAAGGACGTGTTCGTCCATTACTCGGCAATCATGATGGACGGTTACAAGGCCCTTGAGCAGGGGCAACGGGTGGAGTTCGACATCACGCAGGGTCAGAAGGGCCCGCAGGCGGAAGGCGTACGGACCGTCGTTTGATCCTGGAACGGCATCTGACGGCGCTTCGTGGAGCGTCGGCCTGGGGCCCGGTTCGCGTGGGGCGAGCCGGGCCTTCGCGTTCCGGCGCGCGTCCGCCGAGTCCGCCGAGTCCGCCAGGTACGGCACGGGTAGATCCATGATGCCGGACGTGCGAAAAGAGTGATGCTTCCAGCTCAGACCCGTTGCGGCTTGCACTCGCCTGGGTAGAGTGCTAAACAGTTCGTTGGCACTCTGATGTCGAGAGTGACAGAAACACCAGGATCGAGGCGATGGGGCCGGCGAAGGGAATGCGGGCCCAGACGCCGTCGCGGGCGTCGGCTCGGTCCTCGCAAGCCACCCTGCAACTGGGAGGTCTAGCCTTATGGCAGCCAAAATGATCGCGTTTGACGAGGACGCCCGGCGCGGTCTCGAGCGCGGTATGAACCAGCTCGCTGACGCCGTGAAGGTGACTCTCGGCCCCAAGGGCCGCAACGTCGTGCTGGAGAAGAAGTGGGGCGCCCCCACGATCACCAACGACGGTGTCTCCATCGCCAAGGAGATCGAGCTCGAGGACCCGTGGGAGAAGATCGGGGCCGAGCTCGTCAAGGAAGTCGCCAAGAAGACCGACGACGTCGCGGGTGACGGCACCACCACCGCCACCGTGCTCGCCCAGGCTCTGGTACGCGAGGGTCTGCGCAACGTCGCCGCCGGCGCCAACCCGATGTCCCTGAAGAAGGGCATCGAGGCCGCCGTCGAGCGCGTCAGCGAGGAGCTCTCCAAGCTGGCCAAGGACGTGGAGACCAAGGAGCAGATCGCCTCCACGGCCACCATCTCCGCCGGCGACGCCCAGATCGGCGAGATGATCGCCGAGGCCATGGACAAGGTCGGCAAGGAAGGCGTCATCACCGTCGAGGAGAGCAACGCCTTCGGCCTCGAGCTTGAGCTCACCGAGGGTATGCGCTTCGACAAGGGCTACATCTCGGGCTACTTCGTCACCGACCCGGAGCGTATGGAGGCGGTCTTCGAGGACCCCTACATCCTCATCGTCAACTCGAAGATCTCGGCCAACAAGGACCTGCTCCCGCTGCTCGACAAGGTCGTGCAGGCGGGCAAGCCGCTGGTCATCATCGCCGAGGACGTCGAGGGCGAGGCCCTGGCCACCCTGGTCGTCAACAAGATCCGCGGCCTGTTCAAGTCCGTCGCCGTCAAGGCTCCCGGCTTCGGTGACCGCCGCAAGGCCATGCTGGGCGACATCGCCACCCTCACCGGTGGCCAGGTCATCAGCGAGGAGGTCGGCCTCAAGCTCGAGTCCGCGACCCTCGACCTGCTGGGCAAGGCCCGCAAGGTCGTCATCACCAAGGACGAGACCACCATCGTCGACGGTGCCGGTGACGCCGAGCAGATCGCCGGCCGGGTGAACCAGATCCGCGCCGAGATCGAGAACACCGACTCCGACTACGACCGCGAGAAGCTCCAGGAGCGCCTCGCCAAGCTGGCCGGCGGCGTCGCCGTCATCAAGGCCGGCGCGGCGACCGAGGTCGAGCTCAAGGAGCGCAAGCACCGCATCGAGGACGCCGTTCGCAACGCGAAGGCGGCCGTCGAGGAGGGCATCGTCCCCGGCGGTGGCGTGGCCCTGCTGCAGGCCGGCGCCAAGGCGTTCGACAAGCTCGAGCTCAACGGCGACGAGGCCACCGGTGCCGCGATCGTGCGCAAGGCTCTCGAGGAGCCGCTGAAGCAGATCGCCGTCAACGCCGGCCTTGAGGGCGGCGTCGTGGTGGAGAAGGTGCGCAACCTCACCCCGGGTGAGGGCCTCAACGCCGCCTCCGGCGAGTACGTCAACATGTTCGAGTCGGGCATCATCGACCCGGCCAAGGTGACGCGCTCCGCGCTGCAGAACGCCGCCTCCATCGCGGCCCTGTTCCTCACCACCGAGGCCGTCATCGCCGAGAAGCCCGAGAAGACCCCGGCCGCTCCCGCCATGCCCGGCGGCGGCGACATGGACTTCTGAGTCTGCTCGTCAACAGAGAAGGGCGGTTCCCCTCGCGGGGGAGCCGCCCTTCTCTGTCGGGATGATCTATGGAGCCGGCGTTACCGCTTGACCTTTTCGGCCAGCTTGCCGCCGTTCGTGTCGACCGCCAGGCACGTGACGGACCGGTCTTTCCCCCACGACGCGGCGTCGGGCGGATAGAGGATGAAACCGGAGAGCCGGTCGACCATCGGGCTGTCGGAGAGCAGGCGCGCAAGCCGCTTCTCGCACCCGGACGTGGCCTTGTCACTCACAGCGTCCCTGCCGGGCCACGCACCGGTGGGCAGGTCGAACTGGGTGATCACTTCGGCGTCGTGCGGCTCCGAGCACGACTTGGCACTGATGGTGTACGACACCTCGCCGTCGGCGACACCGTCGAGACAGTCGCCCGTCCGTAGGTCGGCGACGCTCAGGGAGCCGCTCTCCGTGATCGCGCCGGAGCTGTCCCGCTCCGCCGACGTCATGGCGGCGATGACGACGCCGGCCACGATCAACAGCGCCCACAGGCCGGAGATGGTGAGCCCCGCTATGGCGAGGCCCCGGCCCTTCTCGCCCCGCTTTCTGATCTGGACCAGCGCGGCGATCCCGAAAACGACGGAGAACAGCAGGCCGCCGATGATCCCGAAGACGAGAGCCACCACGGCGAAGCCGTTGGTCCTCGCCGGGTAAGCCCCGTAGGACGGATGGGGCTGGGGTGGATAGGGGCCCGGGCCGTACGGGCCGTACGGGCCGTACGGGCCATACGGGCCATCGGGGTAGGCGGACGGTGGGCCGTATGGATTCGGCCCGTATCCGGAGCCCTGCGTGCCTGGTGGCTGAGAGGAACCCGAATCCGGCGGCGGGGGATAGGGGGAACCCGAGGCTGGGGGATAACCCGGGGGAAAGTCATTCACACGACCACATAGTGGCCCGTGCCCTTATCCGCGGGCAAGCCGCCTATGTCAGCCGGGTTGTCAGGACGCCTGGCGACGTGCGCCGGTCTGCCGATCCCTCACGTCCGGTTCAGAACCGGCTCGGAGCGACCGCCGGCGCACACATCCCGCCGCCGCGCCGGCACCCTGTCGTTGACTCTCGCCCAGTCCGCGATCTCTTTATGCATTCGAGCGGCTACATAAAGTCAGCCCCCCGAACGTGGGTTCGGGGGGCTTTTCGGGCATCCGTTCGGCGGCTATTCGGCCAGTTCGGCCGGGAGGTCCTTCTGGTGGACGACGGTCAGTGACGTGACGGCACGGGTCAGGACCACATAGAGCCGGGCGAGGCCGCGCTCCTCCGCCGCGACGATGTCGGCGGGTTCGGCGACGATGACGTGGTCGTACTCCAGGCCCTTCGCGAGGGTCGCCGGGATGACGAGCAGGCGATGGTCGCCGGTCGAGTCGGGGCCCAGGACCCCGTGCTCGACGCCGTCGGCCGTCAGGGCCGCCGACACGTCGAGGACACCGGAGTCCGCCACGATCACACCGATGGATCCGGGTTGCGCGAGCGCCGGCCGTACGACCTGGACGATCTCCGTGACCACGTCGGCCGCCGGCCGTACGGACAGGGAGCCGGCACCGGGACGGAGTGAGCGCGGGGCGGCGAGTTCGGGGGCCACGGAGGGGAGCAGCCGAGCGGCGTAGTCGAGGACCTCGCGCGGCACGCGGAACCCCAGCGTGAGCTCCGTGACCTCGCCCGACGGCTGTCCCAGGTGATCGAGCACGGCCTTCCACGACTGGGCGGACCACGGAGTCGTGCCCTGGGCGAGGTCGCCGAGGATGGTCGCGGAGCCGTTGCGGCAGCGCCGTCCGAGGGCGCGGAGCTGCATCGCGGACAGGTCCTGGGCCTCGTCGACCACGACATGCCCGTGAGAGGCCGTACGCTCGATGAGGTCGCCCAACTCGTCGAGGAGCGCTCCGTCCGCCGCCGTCCATCGTGCCGACTTGTACGACCGGTACGGCTTACGCCAGATCAGCGTCTCCTGCTCGTCGGGCGACAGGTCGGTCTTGGCGGCGTGGGCGAGGAACTCGGCGTCGGACAGCAGCCGGAACAGGACCTGCTCGGGCGTGAGCTTCGGCCACGCCGCGTCCAGGACCTGCTTGACCGGCCGTGACCTGGCCACGGCGTCCTGGACCCGGTCGTCGGGCGACTCTCCGCGGCGCTCCATCTGGATGAGCACGGCGTTGGCCAGCCGCTGGGCGAGGGCCGTACGCCCCGGGCCGTAGCGGGTGGTGCCGCGCAGCGAGGCGACGATCTCGCGGACCTCGTAGTCGGCGACCCGGTAGCGGTTGACGCCCTTGGTGAAGAGCACGCCCTCCTCGGGTTTGGCGACGTGCAGCCAGAGGGCGCGTTTCAGCACCGCGGCCATCCGCGCGTCGCCCTTCACCGCGGCGACGACCGGGTCCTCGGGATGGGCGTGGTCGCCGAGGATGCCCGTCACGGTCGTCTGGTCGACCTTCACCTCGCCCAGGGCGGGCAGCACGGAGGAGATGTAGGAGAGGAACGCGCGGTTCGGTCCGACGATCATGACGCCCGACCTGGAGAGTCGTTCCCGGTGGGTGAACAGCAGGTAGGCCGCGCGATGGAGGCCGACGGCGGTCTTCCCGGTGCCCGGGGCGCCCTGGACGCAGACGGTCACGCCGAGATCGGATCGGACGATCTCGTCCTGGTCGGGCTGGATGGTCGCGACGATGTCGCGCATGGGGCCGGTGCGTGGGCGTTCGATCTCCTCGGTGAGCAGCTTGCTCTGCCCGAGCTCCCGGCCGTCGAGGGGCTCGTCCTCGTACGCGGTGAGGGAGCCGCCCTGGTAGCCGAAGCGACGGCGCAGCGCCACGCCCATCGGGTCGGCCGGGCTGGCCTGGTAGAACGCGCGGGAGACCGGCGCCCGCCAGTCGATCACGAGGGCGCGGCTGTTGTCGTCGTGGACGTGCCGGCGGCCGACGTAGATCGTGTCCGGGAGGTCGTCGATCGCCGACCTGTTGAGCCGGCCGAAGAAGAGCGGGGTGTCGGGGTGGTCGGCGAGGGCGGCGACCCGCTGGTCGAGCAGCCCCTGCAGCACCTGCTGCGAGACCCAGTCGCCGGCCGCGTCGGCGGAGAGGGACGCCGCGTGCTCCCGCATGTCCTTGAGCGCCGAGCGAGAGGTGGCCAGATGGGCGCGCTCCGAGGCGAGCACCTCATCCGGCGCGGGTATGTCGGGGGCGAGCTGGTGTCCGGGCATGCGAAAGACTCCTCGCGGGTCGGTCGGTGGTGGTACGCCGTTCGGTCACGGCGGGTAGCGAAACGCAGCAGTCTACCCGTGCCGGAATGTGGTCCCCAACCGGTTTTCCGCCTGTGGGGCGTCGTGTCGCGGGCGCGGATCACGCGGCTGACATGATCTCCCCGTAATCATCCCAACACGGTGCGAAATCGAACAAATCGGCATGGCGCCAATGCCGAAAAATCCGCGCAAATTACGTGATTTGCCTTAACGATGGGGTATGCCGCGACCGGTTGTGATGGGCACCCGGCCGACGTGTGAGGGGGTGATGCGGTTGTCTCGGGCCGACGGTATTTCCTGGACGTAGATCGCGACTTTCCGTACACGGATCCGGACGCGTATCCGGGTCATGGACGCAGGGACGGCGATGGCCGTCCCCCGTGGAGGAAATCCCCGGCAAGGCTCACCTCGCCGGGTCCTCCTCCCCCTCGGCCAGCACCTCATCGGCGTCGATGATGTGGTACGAGTACCCCTGTTCAGCGAGGAACCGCTGCCTGTGGGCGGCGAAGTCCTGGTCGACGGTGTCGCGGCTGACCACGGAGTAGAACCGGGCGCCGCCGCCGTCGGCCTTCGGCCGGAGCACGCGGCCGAGACGCTGCGCCTCCTCCTGACGCGACCCGAACGTGCCGGACACCTGGATCGCGACGGACGCCTCGGGCAGGTCGATCGAGAAGTTGGCCACCTTCGACACCACGAGCACCTGGATCTCCTTGTCGCGGAACGCCTGGAACAGGCGCTCACGCTCACGGACCCGCGTCTCGCCCTTGATCACCGGGGCGTTCAGGTGCTCGCCCAGCTCGTCGAGCTGGTCGATGTACTGCCCGATGACGAGGACCTGCTCGCCCACATGCCGTCGTACGAGGGCCTCGGCGATCCGGTTCTTCGACGGGGTCGTGGCGCAGAACCGGTAACGCTCCTCGGCCTCCGACATCGCGTAGGCGAGCCGCTCCTGGTCACTCAGGGTCACCCGGACCTCGACGCAGTCCGCCGGGGCGATCCAGCCCTGGTTCTCCATCTCCTTCCAGGGCGCGTCGTACCGCTTGGGGCCGATCAGCGAGAACACGTCACCCTCACGGCCGTCCTCGCGGACCAGCGTGGCGGTCAGCCCGATCCGGCGGCGGGCCTGGAGGTCGGCCGTCATGCGGAAGATCGGCGCGGGCAGCAGGTGGACCTCGTCGTAGACGACCAGGCCCCAGTCGCGGGCGTCGAACAGCTCCAGGTGGCGGTACACGCCCTGGCGCTTCGTCGTCATCACCTGGTACGTCGCGATGGTGACCGGCCGGATCTCCTTCTTGGTGCCGGTGTACTCGCCGATCTCGTCGGCGGTCAGCGACGTCCGCTTGATCAGCTCCTGCTTCCACTGGTGCGCGGAGACCGTGTTGGTGACCAGGATGAGCGTGGTCGCCTGCGCGTGGGCCATCGCCGCCGCGCCGACGATCGTCTTGCCCGCGCCGCAGGGGAGCACGACGACGCCGGAGCCGCCGTGCCAGAAGGCGTCCGCGGCCTCCTGCTGGTACGGCCGGAGCGTCCAGCCGTCCTCGGCGAGCGTGATCGTGTGATGCTCTCCGTCGACGTAACCGGCGAGGTCGTCGGCCGGCCAGCCCAGCTTGAGCAGCACCTGCTTGATGTTGCCGCGCTCCGAGGGATGGACGGCGACCGTCTCGCCGTCGATGCGCTCGCTGACCAGGGGCTGGATCTTCTTGGAGCGCAGCACCTCCTCGAGCACCGCCCGGTCGGTGCTGGTCAGCACCAGGCCGTGGCTGGGGTGCTTCTCCAGCCGGAGCCGTCCGTAGCGGGCCATCGTCTCGACCATGTCCACGAGCAGCGCGTTCGGGACCGGGTAGCGGCTGAAGCCGATCAGCGTGTCCACGACCTGCTCGGCGTCGTGCCCGGCGGCGCGCGCGTTCCACAGCGCGAGCGGGGTCACCCGGTAGGTGTGGACGTGCTCGGGGGCCCGCTCCAGCTCGGCGAACGGCGCGATCGCCTTGCGGCACGCGTCCGCCCGCTCGTGATCGACCTCGAGCAGCAGCGTCTTGTCCGACTGAACGATCAGCGGTCCGTCATTCAATGCCTGCTCCCTTGTACGGCTACCGCCTATCAAACAAGGGATCGAGCCGAATCACTCCCGGGTTGGGTCAATCGGGGGTGGGAGTGTCGAGATAGCCGTTCACTCCGGCCCAGACGAGGGCGATCATGCCGATGATGAACAGCACGACGTTGATGCCGATGGAGATCCACGTCCACTTCAGCAGGCGCCTGGCCGTGTCCGGTTCGGTGTCGACCTTGCTGAGCGCGATGCCGGACAGGATGGCGCCCGCGATACCGCCGAGCGTGATGTAGCAGCTCAACGCGAGCACGAGGCTGATGACCAGGGCGACGATCGCGTGGGTGCGCGGGCCCGCGGGCTGGGGAGGGTAGCCGTATCCCGGCGGGCCGTAGGGCGGCTGGCCGTACCCCGGCTGGCCGTAGGGCGAGCCGTATCCCGGCTGGCCGTATCCCTGCTGCCCGTACCCCTGCTGGCCGTATCCCGGCTGGTCATAGGGCTGCCCGTACGGCTGGCCGTACGCCTGCCCTTGTTGCTGGCCGTGTCCCTGTTGACCGAACTGCTGCCCGCTGTAGGGCTGCCCGGCTTGAGGATCCGTTCCGTACGGGTTGTGGGGGCTCTGCCACTCTTGGGGGTTCTGGCCCGGCTGTTCTGGGGTCGTCACCGTAGGTCGATCCTTCGTCGCTCGGGGTCCAGATTGTCGGGTTCCAGAAATATCACGGTATGGCGCTCCCCGCTCCGGTGCTGAGGACCGCATCGAAACGGGGAGCGCGGCGACCTGAGGGACCAGTCGCCAATCCAGCCCCTACCGGTCAGCCGGATCATCGCCAAATCGGGCGCCGAAAGGCAACGGATTAAACGCCCGGTGCGGGCAGAGGCGCGAACCGATGCGTCACGCCACCGTGATGGGGAATCCGGGTGGCGGGAGCCGCCATCTGGGCGCTGACGTCCGGTCGACGTTCGGAGCCGGGCCCCGCTAGTTGACGTCGGCGATGCCGGTGATCCGGTGCAGCGCGAACCGGTGCACGGCCGCACGGGTCTCGTCGTAGGCGGTCAGGTAGCCGCCCTCCATCCGGGCCGGCTCCAGGATGCGACTGGTGGCATGACCTTGCGAGTCGAGATAGCCGATCCACACCCGCGCCCCCTGGCGGATCGCCTCCTGGAGCGCGCTGATCGTCGCGGTCGAGGGGGAGCGCGGGACCTGTCCACGGGGTGCGTCCGACGGGCCGCGCCGCGCGAGGTGGGCGTCGTCCCCGGCCCTGATCGCGCGTACGGCCGCCGCGACCATGTCGGGGTCGGGCCCGGTCGCGGTCCCGCCGCGCGCGAGCGGCTGGCCCTCGGTCCGCCGGGTGTCCGCCCGCGACACCAGCACGTCCCCTTCCAGGGACTCCGCCACGGGGGAGTAGCCCATCGCGCGCAGCGCGTCGACCAGCGTCGCACGGGACGTCTTGGAGGCGAGGACGGTGGGCGCGAGCCGCCGCAGGCGCAGTACGGACGCCCGCCGGTCGGCCACCACCTCGTCCAGGACCGCGGGGTCGTCGCAGCGGATGTAGGCCGAGGCCGTACCGACCCTGATACGGCCGTGCCTGCGGGCCACGTCGGTGACCAGATAGCGCAGCGGCTGCGGCACCGGGGTGGCGGAGTGTCGCTCCAGCATCGTGAGCAGTTCGTCCGCCGACTGGCCGGCGTCGAGCGCCCGCCTGATCGACCCCTCACCGAACCGGTAGACGGTCGCGCCGCCCTTGGACTCCACGTCCGCCGCCAGCGCCAGCCAGCGGCCGAGATCGCTGGTGAGCGGCCCCGGCGCCACGGCGGTCAGGTCCGCCTGCAGCAGCACCTTGTCCACGGGCTCGGGCAGCAGCGGTGCCAGCAGCTCCGCCGGAGCCTTCCCGGCACCGCCTCCGCCGCCGGCCCCCTGGCCGTACGGAGGGCTGGACGGAGGGCTGGACGGAGGGCCGTACGGAGGGAAGGCGCGCAGCAGCGCGCGGCCATGGCCGGACAGGACGCCGAGCCCGGTGACGCCGAGGTGCTCGGCCTCGCGCAGCGTGAGCTCGGCCAGCCGGTCGCGCTGCGTGACCCGTCGGCGTGGCTGCTCCCACGCGAGGCGGCCGATCACCGACGCGGGCGTGGGGGCGATGCCGGGGCCTGCCGCGCCGAGTACGGACAGCGTGCGCAGGCGCACCTCGGAGGCGGCCGACCTGCGGAGATCCGGGTGCAGGGCGTTGATCGGACGGTCGCGGTCGTCACGCTCCCCGATCAGGCCGGGGGCGCGGTCCATGCCCGCCCAGGCCGAGGCGAGCAGGGTCCATCGGTCCTCGGTGGCCTTGAGCCGCCAGGCGTCGTACGCGGCGGTCGGCAGCCACTCCCCGTCGACGGATCCGCCCGACGCGACGAGTCCGGCCGCGTGCGCCACCTCCACGACGAGCCCGGTCGCCCACTCGGGGAGGTCGAGAATCTGCGCCGTCCGCTTCAGGTCCCGTACGGCGAGGCCGCCGGCGCGCAGGACGCCCGGAGGGTCGTGGCTCCAGAGCTCGCAGAGCTCCTCGACCGTGCGGACGAAGGTGAACGCCTGGCCGGCGGCGGTCCGGTCGGCCAGCGTCTGGTCGCGGGCCACGCCATCGAGCTCGGGCGGCCCCGGGGACAGGTCGCGGTGGACGCGCCCCGCGCGCAGGTACAGCGCCACCTCGCGGGGCAGCGCCACGGTCTCCTCGCCGGTCGCCCCGAGGAGGCCGCGCGCCAGAAGCTGCTCGACCGGCGATCGCGCCGTGGCCGTACGGACCTCGCGCCTGGCGCCGGCCACCCGGCCGCTCGGCGGGCCCCAGGCCAGCTCGTCCAGCGCCGCGCGGGCCTGCGGGGACACCTCGCCGATCAGCCGCCCGAGGGTGGCGGGGTCGGCGAGCAGCGTCGCCAGCCGCCGCCCCGGAGGAACGGCCGGATCCGTCGCGTCCGTCGCGGTCGGGGCGATGTCGGCGATGCCGGTGATGTCGGCGAGCAGGATCGTGAGGGACTCGGGGGAGTGGTGCCGGAACACGTCCGTCGCGGGCGGCCCGAGCCCCGCCGGAGGATCGAGCGCCTCCTTGACCCCGGGCGCCGGCAGCAGCGCGTCATCGGGCCCGAAGATCAGGCATGCCGTCCTGAGCCGGTCGACGCCCTCCCGGAGCGCCGTGTCCAGCTCCGCGGCGTACCGCTTGTCGCTCGCGCGGCTCCCGTGGGGGAGGGCGCGGGCGAGGATCGAGCGCAGCTCCGCGTACGCGAGCGGACCGGGCTGGAGGATCAGCGTCTCGGCGACGGACAGGGAGAAGCGGTCCAGCCGGTCGAGCGCCCGGCCGACGGCCGACGGCGTGCCCGCGCGCGCCGCCAACCCCTCGACGTGCGGCGGGACGGGCATGATGAGCTCCGGACGTGCCGTCACGAGGGCACGGAGCTGCTCGTCCGCGCGGCCGCGCAGCCACGCGGTGAAATCACCGTCCATCCCCTCACTCATCTCTTCATCGTAGGAGTACGGGTGCGGGTGATTCGCCTGGAAGGCGGCCCGCGGCCCCGCGAAACCACCGGGAGCCGTGACCGGGGTGGGATCCGCGGCCTGGCCAGGGGGGTCGCGCCATATGCCGGTGCGCGGTACCGCGCACTTTGGCATCCTTTATCGGGTGAACTCGGTGGGATTCGACCTCGACCTGACCCTGGCCGACACGCGCGCGGCCATCGCCGCCGTGTATGAGGCGATGTCGCCGCGGCTGGCCTACCCCATCGACGTGGACGTGGTGGTCTCCCGGCTCGGGCCTCCGCTGGAGGAGGAGCTGGCCTACTGGATGCCGGAGGAGGAGATCCCGGCCGCCGCCGCGCTGTACCGGGAGCTCTATCCGCGGATCGCGCTGCCCATGACGGGGCTCATGCCCGGCGCCGGCGAGGCGCTCGCCGCGGTCCGCCGGGCGGGTGGCCGGATCATCGTCGTCACCGGCAAGAACGTGCTGGACGCCCGGCGCACCGTGGCCGCCTTGGGGTTCGAGGTGGACGAGGTCGTCGGTTCGCTTTTCGGGGCCGACAAGGGCGAGGCCCTCGCGAGTTTCGGTGCCGGAGCATATGTTGGAGATCACGTGGCCGACATCGATGCGGCGCGTGCCGGTGGTGCCACGAGCGTCGCGGTGGCCACCGGTTCGTTCACGGCGGACCAACTAGTCGATCATGGAGCTGACGTGGTGCTGGAGGACCTCACCCAGTTCGTCGCGTGGTTCGACTCATGGACCGCCGTATCCGCGTAAAACACGGCCGTCAGGCGGTCCACAGGCGCCCTTCGCGGGCATAACCTACATCCATTCCTTTCACGACAGTCTGAACGAGGTCACCCCTGTGCCGAGTGGCAAGGTCAAGTGGTACGACGCCGACAAGGGATTCGGCTTCCTCACGCGCGACGACGGCGGTGAGGTATTCGTGCATTCATCGGCGCTGCCCAAGGGCGTGGACGTCCTCAAGCCCGGGCAGAAGGTCGAGTTCGGAGTGGCCGAAGGCCGCCGCGGTCAGCAGGCCCTGTCGGTCCGTGTTCTGGAGCAGCCGCCCACCCTCGCCAGGGCAGCTCGGGTGAAGGGCAAGCGCAAGAAGCCGGACGAGATGGTCGTCATCGTCGAGGATCTGATCAAGCTGCTCGACGACATCTCGACGTCCTACCAGAAGGGCAAGCAGCCGGACGCCGCGCACGCCAAGAAGGTCGCGAGCGTGCTGCGCGCCGTCGCGGACGACATCGACGGCTAGACGGCCGATCAGCCTCTAGTACGGGTTGGTCAGCGGCTTGGTGTCGTCCCGCCGGGGCCGCAGGGGCTCGCGCGGGACGACCGGTGTGATGTCGGACTCCTCGTGGGGCGCCCACGCGGCACCCTGCGGGGTCGGCGCCGTGCCGCCCGGCGCGTCCGGTGGCGTACCACCGGGCTCGGGGACGCGCCCCGCCGCGGCGGCGAGCCGGGTCCGCCGCCGGACGAGCAGCCACACGAAGGTGACGGCGAGCCCGGCGGAGACCACCGCGAGCCCGGCCGGGCCGTGCCCGGACAGCGACATCACCAGCCCGGCCAGGCCGCCGAACACCCAGGCGATCTGGAGCAGCGCCTCGGCGACGCCGAACGTCGACGACCGCACCTCCTCGGCGATCTCCCGCTGGATGATCGCGTCCAGCGCCAGCTTGCCGAGTCCCTGGGCGAAGGCCGCGGCCAGCGCCACGACGACGGCCGTCCACAACGTGAAGAAGACCGCCGTGACGATCGTGGTGACGGTGGCCAGGGCGAGCGTGCCCAGGATGATGAGCTGCGGGGAGCGTGACCGCGTCCACGAGGCGACCGCCGCTCCGAGGAAGCCGCCCCCGCCCGCGGCGACGGCGAGCAGGCCGAGCGTGATGTGCGGGGCGAGGCCGGGGATGTTGCCGTCCTGCACGAGGAAGAGCAGGAAGAAGACGAGGAACCCGGCCTGGACGCGGATCGCGGCGTTCGCGCGCACCGCCTCGCCGACCACCGGGCCGACCCGGATCAGCTCGCGCCATCGATGCCGTGACCGGGCCTTCCTGCCCTGACCGGTCCCGAGGCCGGCCTTGTGATCGGCACCGAGGTCCGTGCCCTGGCCGGCGCCGGGCGTACCGGTTTCCTGGGCGGTGTGCGGTGCGGCGCCGAGATCGGCGGTGACGCCCGGTTCGGGATCGGCCTCGGGACCCGGTTCGAGATCCGGTTCGAGGTCGGCGTCGAGGTCGGCGTCGAGATCGGGGGAGTCGACGTGGCGCGGCAGCCGTACGGCGGCGACGCCCGCGACGAGGAAGAGCGCCGTGGTGGCGCGCAGAACCCAGTCGGCCCCGATCCAGGCGGTCAGCCCGGTCGAGAGGCCCGCCGCCGCGCCCGCGGCGACCAGTGCGAACAGCGCCACCCGGGCGTTCGCCGCGACCAGCGTGATGTCGGCGGGCAGCACGCTCGGCATGATCGCGGCCCGGGACACGTTGTATGCCTTCGACAGGACCAGCACGGCGAGGGCCGCGGGAAAGAGGGTGAGCGCGTCCGACGGCCGGATCGCCGCGGCCATGCCCCAGCACAGGAGTCCCCGCGCGAAGAGCGTTCCCGCCATGACATAACGGCGGCCGGAGCGGAAACGGTCGAGCACCGGGCCCACGAAGGGCGCGACCACCGTGAACGGGATCATGGTGACCAGGAGGTACAGCGCGACCTGGCCGCGCGCCTGCCCGACCGGCAACTTGAAGAACAGCGCTCCCGCCAGGGCGACGGTGACGAAGGCGTCGCCCGCGGAGTGCGCGGATGTGAGCTCGATCAGGCGGCCGAGCCCGGTTCGCCCGGCTCCCTGCGCGTGGGTGAGCCTGCGCGTCGCCTGCCCGAGACTCCGGGTGCCCCGCCCGAGCCGCCGACCGGCGTGCGCGGCCGAACGGCCCGCCCGGCGGGTGGCTCCCGCGGTGGCGTGACTCGCGCGCCGTACTCGGTTCCAGGCATTCGCCACGAAGAACGACTCCCTTCCCAGCTGGGGAATTCCAGTCTTACCCACTGATCGGGGTGCCGTCCGCTCGCGGAGTGGGTGAAAATGGAGTGTGAGTCGCACCCGAACCCGAAGCACCGCAGCGGACCAGGCCTGCGCTGCGGCCGTCGAGCTGGCCCGCCGGGCCGCCGAGGAGGTCGCCCGGCCCGCGGAGGTGGGCGAGCACCTCGGCTTCGACAGCGAGGGCGACCGCGTCGTCACGCATTTCTTCGATTGTCTTGATCGAGCGTACAAGGGCTGGCGCTGGGCCGTGACGGTCGCCCGCGCGTCGCGGGCTCGTGTCGTGACGGTGAGCGAGACCGTGCTGCTGCCCGGGGCGGGCGCGCTGCTCGCACCGAGCTGGGTGCCGTGGAACCAGCGGCTCCTCCCCGGAGACCTCGGCGTGGGCGACCTGCTGCCGACCGAGGCCGACGACGACCGGCTGGCCCCGGGATTCACCGCCACCGACGACGACTCCGACCGCCAGATGATCTTCGAGTACGGCCTGGGCAGGGCCCGGGTGCTCTCGGCTCTCGGCCGGGATCTCGCGGTGCGCCGCTGGCACTCCGGCGAGTCCGGCCCGCACAGCCCCATCGCGCACGCGGCCCCGGCCCAGTGCTCCACCTGTGGGTTCTACTGGCCGCTCGCGGGCGCGCTGCGGCTCGGGTTCGGCGTCTGCGCGAACGAGTACGCCCCGGACGACGGCCGTGTCGTCGCCGCCGACCACGGCTGCGGTGCCCACTCCGAGGCCACCACCGTCCCGTCGATGATCGTCGACCAGCCGCCGCCGATCCTGGACGATCTGGGATACGACCTGCTGCCCGCCGAGACCGAGGAAGAGGTGGTCGTGGCGGCGACCGAGGAGGTCGCGCCCAACGGTGGACCCGCCGAGTCCGCCGGTTCCGTGGACGAGTCCGACTCGGAACCGCTCGGTCACTCCTGATTCACGCCCCATCGGCCGGCGGGGCGCGTCCCGCCGGGCCGTACCCGGGGTCCCTTGGAACCGGCGCGCGAGCAACCTCTGATGTTCGGGCAGGTTACCGGCCTTCTGCGCCGATTTACGCGTGATCGCGGCGGTACGTGGAAGTGTGCGGGGGTTGGTTAAGGTACGTCCGGACGTGGCGGCGAGATCTGGGACCTGGGGGCTCTAAAGATGAACGACTCCTTCGGCACCGCGCGGATGCGCGACACCGTTCTCGCGGCGTGGACGGCCTCTCCCGCCCGGTTCCGCGAGGACGCCAACGCGGAGGAGGACTTCGCGCTCGGCGGCTACCGTGACCGGCTGGTCGTCGAGCTGGCGCAGAACGCGGCGGACGCCGCGCTGCGCGCCGGACTGCCCGGCCACCTGCGGCTGACCCTGCGTGACGGCGTCCTCCTCGCCGCCAACACCGGAGCCCCGCTGGACGCCGAGGGCGTGGAGGGCCTGTCCACGCTGCGGGTGTCCGGCAAGAAGGACGAGACGGGCGCCGTCGGCAGGTTCGGGGTGGGATTCGCCGCCGTGGTCTCGGTGTGCGACTCCCCGTCGGTCACCTCGCGCAAGACGGGCGGCGTGCGCTGGTCGCGTGAGGAGACGGCCGCCCTGGTGGCCGACCGGCCCGCCCTGGCGGCGGAGCTGACCGGGCGGGAGGGGCACGTGCCCCTGCTCCGCCTGCCCTTCCCCGGCGAGCCCACCGAGGTGCCGGACGGCTTCGACACGCTCGTACGGCTCCCGCTGCGGGACGAGGCGGCGGAGCGGGCCGTGCGCCGGATGTTGCGGGAGGCCGGACCGGCGCTGCCGCTGGCCATGCCGGCGCTGTCCACCATCGAGATCGAGCTCGACGGGGAGGCCCGCACGATCTCCGCCGAGGGCTGGCACTTCGTCACCGCGTCGGGCTCGTTCACCTCGGAGCAGGTGGCCGAGCTGTTCGCCGACCGGCCCACCGAGGAGCGCTCCCGGCCGTACTGGCAGGTCCGCTGGGCGGTGCCGACGGCGGCCTCCGGCGAGCCGCGTCCGCTGCCGGACGACGTGCCGCCCGTCGTGCACGCGCCGACGCCCAGTGACGAGCCGCTCGCCCTCCCCGCGCTGCTCATCGCCACGCTGCCGATGGCCACCGACCGGCGACACGCCGCCCCCGGCCCGCTGGCGGAGTTCCTGGTCGAGCGGGCGGCGGACGCGTACGTCGAGCTGCTGGCGTCGCTGCCGCGCACGCCGCGGCTGCTCGACCTGGTGCCGGGGCTCATCGGCAAGGGAGAGCTGGACGCGCGGATCCGCCGCGCGATCCTGAACCGGCTCCCGGATGTCCCCCTGCTGCCGGCCATCTCCGCGCCCGAGGAGCCGCAGGACGGCTCCGGCGTGGCAGGAGAGGCGATCCAGGCGTCCGGCGACGGCGGTCCGGGCTGGCTGGTGGCCGGTCGCGAGGCCAGGGTCGTGGCCGGTCCGGCGGAGTTCCTGGAGAAGATCGCCGACATGGTGCCCGGGCTGCTGCCCGCGGGCTGGTCGGCCCGCCACCCGGCGCTGACCGCCCTCGGCGTACGCCGGGTCGAGCTGGCCGACGTGATCGACATGCTGTCCGGCGACGCCGTGAAGGACAGGGAGCCCGCGTGGTGGCGGTCGCTCTACGAGGTGCTTCCCGCGGACGACCCCGAGGCGGTCGGCGCGGTTCCCGTCCCGCTGGCGGACGGCCGGTTGGTGCGAGGGCCGCGCGGCACGCTCGCCCTGACGAACGGCTCGGGTGACGGCTCGGGTGACGGCTCGGGCGGGGGAACCGGGCCGCTCGACCCGTCCGTCCTGGCGCCGCTGGGGCTGCGCGTCGTGCATCCCGACGCCGTGCACCCGCTGCTGCTGCGGCTGGGCGCGGCCGAGGCGACCCCGCGCACCGTCCTGGAGGACCCTCTCACCCACGCCGCGGTGACCGAGTCGCTGGAAAGCGCCGACCCCGAGCCGGTGGCGCAGGCCGTACTCGCCCTGGTCGAGGCGGCCGGGCTGTCGGCGGGGGAGGCTCCGTGGCTGGCCGAGCTGGCGCTGCGCGGTGCGGACGGCGAGCTGTACCCCGCGGGCGACCTGCTGCTGGCCGAGGGCTCTCTGGCCACGCTGATCGACCAGGACGTGCCCTTCGGTGTCGCGGCGCCCGACCTGGTGGAGCGGTACGGTTCGCACGTCCTGGCGGCGGCCGGTGTGCTGGACGGGTTCGCCGTGGTGAACGACGCCGACGTGCTGCTCGACCCCGAGGACTGCGACCACGATCTCGACCTGGAGGACGAGTGGCTGGAAGCGGTGCTCGACCTGCTGCCCGAGCTCGACGTCCCTCCGGTCGCCCGCGAGTTCGCCGCCGTCCGTGACCTGGAGTACGTCGCGGACTGGCCGGCCGCGCTCGCGCTCCTGTCCCGCCCGCCGCTGCGCGCCGCCCTTCAGCCGCTGCGTGTGCTGGTCTCGGGAGAGGTCGTCGAGATCCCGTCGTACACCTCGTGGTGGCTCTCCACCCATCCGGTGCTCGACGGCAGGCGGCCCACGTCCCTGCGGCTCCCAGGGGGCGACCCGCTCCTGTTCGGCCTGTACGGCGACGCGCCCGCCGGGGTGGACGAGGTCGCGCTGACGATGATCGGCGTCCGGTCGTCGCTGGCGGAGCTGCTGGCGTCGCACGGCGGCCCGGACGAGCTGCTCGACCTGCTGGCCGATCCGTCGATCGAGGTGGACCGGGCCCAGCTCCGCGCCCTGTGGATCGCCCTCGCGGCGGTCGACCCGACGCGGGTGCGCCCGCCGTCCGCGGTGCGTGCCGTACTGGACGGGGCGATCGTGGTGGCGGACGCCGAGGACGGGCGGATCCTCGACGGGTCGAGCCGGGAAGAGCCGGCCGAGGGCCCGGGGGAGCCGGTGGTGGTCGAGGCGCCGGACCTGCTCGCCCTGGTGGCGGACCGGCCGCTGGTGCTCGCGCCGTTCGACCTGGCCGAGGCGTTGTCGGAGCTGCTCGACCTGCCGCTCGCGGGCGAGCTGGTGAACGGCGTGGTCACGTCGTCGGGCGAGGAGCGGCCGGTGCCCGCGGAGGTGGGCTCGCTGCTGCCGTCGGCTCCGCTGAGCTATGTCGAGCACGGAGAGCTGCTGGTGGACGGCAGGCCCGTGCCGTGGCGCTTCTTCGAGGGGAAGGTCCACGCGTCGGGGATCGAGGGGCTGGCGCGTGGGCTCGCCTGGGCGTCCGGGCAGTGGGGTGACCGCCTCGCCGTCGCGGCGTTGCTGCGTGATCCGGAGCGGGTTCCGCTGCTGCTCGCCGAGGCGGATCTCGACTCCTGAGACCGTCGCGGCGGCCGGTTCACTCGGGCGCTCTGTATGGGGCGCCCGACGGATGCCGGCCGCGCGCAGCGGGGGCTTGACTCGTCGGTCTTCCTAGCGGCGGTCGCGGCGGCGGATGTAGGCGAGGCCGAACAGTCCGAGCCCGATCCCCGCCGCGCAGGTCCACAGCCATCGGCTCTCGTCCGGCCGCGCGACCAGCAGCGCGACCAGCGCGACCAGCCACAGCGCCGTCCCGACGAGGATGGTCGCGGTGTCGTTGGTCTTGATCGGCTCGAGGTCCGGCCGGGGCTGCTGGCTCACGGGACCCAAGCTTAAAGGCACCGCAAATCCGCGGAGCGGCGGATGGCGCGTTCACAAGGGCGGAGGCCGGAGTCCGTAGGGCCCGGGGATGCCGCCGCGGCAGCGGATCCGGGGCCGGGAGCGAGGCGAGGGAATGGTGCATCTCGCCCAAGCCGTAAAATATGCACAAAACGGTCACGGAACCGTCACACTGACCACCAGACTCTTTTCGCAGGTGATACCGCCTGCCACTCTTCGCGCGTGAGTAACAGCATGAATCCTCGGGCCACCGGCTTTCTTGATCGTTTCTTCTTCATCTCCGAGCGTGGCTCGACCATCGGCCAGGAGGTACGCGGCGGGTTCGCCACCTTCTTCACGATGGCGTACATCGTCGTGCTCAACCCCATCATCATCGGCACGGTCGCCGACAAGACCGGCAACCTCCTCGGTGGCGGCACCGTCCCCAACTTCCCGCTGATCGCGGCGGCGACCGCGTTCGCAGCCGGAATCCTGACGATCGCGATGGGCGTGTTCGGCCGGGTGCCGCTGGCCCTGGCGACGGGACTGGGCCTGAACGCGTTCGTGGCCGTCGGCATCGCCTCCCAGATGTCCTGGGCGGAGGCCATGGGCCTCGTGGTGCTCGAAGGCATCGTGATCGCGATCCTCGTGCTCACCGGTTTCCGGGTCGCCGTGTTCAACGCCATCCCGGCCCAGTTGAAGACGGCGATCAGTGTTGGCATCGGTCTGTTCATCGCGTTGATCGGGTTCGTCGACGCGGGTTTCGTCCGCCGCATCCCCGACGTCGCGGGTACCACCGTCCCCGTGAAGCTGGGTGCTCTCGGCAACGGATCGCTCACCGGATGGCCCACGCTGGTCTTCGTCGTCGGTGTGATCGTGACCGCGTTCCTGATCGCCCGCAGGTTCAAGGGCGCCATCCTCATGGGCATCATCGGCACGACGATCCTCGCGATCATCGTGGAGGCCATCGCGCAGATCGGCACGCAGATCACGCCGGGCAAGCCCGTCAACCCCAACGGCTGGGCGCTGATCAAGCCGGAGTGGCCCTCGACGTTCCTGGAACTGCCGGACCTGTCGCTGCTCGGCCACTTCAACCTCTTCGGCGGCTTCGCGAAGGTCGGCGGCGTCGCGGCGATCCTGCTGGTCTTCACCCTCTTGCTCGCCGACTTCTTCGACACCATGGGCACCGTCGTCGGCGTCGGCCGTCAGGCCGGGCTGGTCGCCCCTGACGGCACGATGGAGCGGACCCGGGCCATCCTGCTGGTCGACTCCCTCGCGGCGGCCGGCGGTGGCGCGGCCGGCGTCTCGTCCAACACCACCTACGTCGAGTCCGCCGCCGGAGTGGGCGAGGGCGCCAGGACCGGTCTGGCCAGCGTGGTCACCGGCCTCCTGTTCCTCCTGGCCATGTTCTTCGCGCCCCTGACGAAGGTCGTGCCGTCCGAGGCGGCGACCCCGGCGCTGATCATCGTCGGCTTCCTGATGATGACGCAGATCCGGGAGATCGACTTCAGCGACTACGAGATCGCGATCCCGGCGTTCCTCACGATCGTGCTCATCCCGTTCACGTACTCGATCACGGCGGGCATCGGCGCCGGGTTCATCACCTACGTGTTCATCAAGACGCTGAAGGGTCACGCGCGGCAGGTCCACCCACTGCTCTGGATCGTCGCGCTGCTCTTCCTGATCTACTTCACCGTGGAGCCGATCAAGTCCGTCCTCGGTCTGTGACGTCCCACCTCGTCGTACGCTGACGCCGTACGCGCCGCGCGACCTTCGCGGTCCTTCCGCGAGGGTCGCGTTTTGCGTTTTTTTGACGTAAGCCCGAACTGTGGAATACCGGCCACGGCCGGTATAGTTAGCAAAGGTAATGACGCATGCTAACGAACGAACCCAAGACAGAACCGATCGCGAACCTACGCTCCGACGCAGGGCTGGCGTCCGCGCTGCGCGTCTCCCTGGCGCGGCTGAATCGCCGGCTGCGCAAGCAGGCCGCGGGGCACGCCTTGACGCCCACCCAGCTCGCGACGCTGGCCGCCGTCGAGCGGCACACCGCGATGACGCCCGGAGAGCTGGCGGAGCACGAGAAGGTGCAACCGCCCTCGATGACTCGCGTCATCGCAAAACTGGAGGAGCGCGGCCTGCTGGCCCGCAGCCCCCATCCCACGGACCGGCGGCAGGTCACCGTGAGTGTGACGGCCGCGGGAGCGACGCTCCTCAAGGAGGAGCGGCGGACCAAGGAGGCATGGCTGGCCCGGCGGCTGAAGGAGCTGACGGCCGAGGAGAGGGCGACGCTGAGGGCGGCGGCGCCGATCCTGGAGAAACTCTCCAAGAGCTGACCCGCGCCGAGGAGGCCGGGGACGCCCCGACCACGCCCGCGCCTGAGCGCGCGCCCGCGCGCGGCGGCATGTTCCGGTCGCTGCGCAACCACAACTACCGGCTGTTCGCGGCCGGCGGCATCGTGTCCAACGTCGGCACGTGGATGCAGCGGACCGCCCAGGACCTGCTGGTCCTCCAGCTGACCGCCGGCAGCGGCGTGGCGCTCGGCGTGACCGTCGCGCTGCAGTTCCTTCCGGTGCTGCTGTTCGGGCTGTGGGGCGGGATGCTCGCCGACCGCTACCCGAAGCGGCCGGTGCTCATGGTGGCCCAGTCGCTCATGGGCGTGCTCGCCCTCACCATGGGCCTGCTCACTCTCACCGGGTCCGCCCAGGTCTGGCATGTGTACGTGATGGCGTTCGTCCTCGGCGTGATCTCCTGCGTCGAGGTCCCCACCCGGCAGTCGTTCGTCGTGGAGATGGTCGGCCGCGACGACCTGTCGAACGCGATCGCCCTCAACAGCTCGACGTTCAACCTGGCCCGGGTCTTCGGGCCGGCTCTGGCCGGCGTGCTCATCTCCTGGATGGGCACCGGTCCGATCTTCCTGCTGAACGCGGTGTCGTTCGCCGCGGTGATCGGCGGCCTCGCGATGATGCGTACGTCCGAGCTGCGCACCCCGGAACCGGTGACGCGCGCCAAGGGCCAGCTCCGCGAGGGGCTGCGGTACGTCGGGCGGCGTCCCGACCTGCTGCTGCCGATCCTGATCGTGGGCTCGATGGCGATATTCACGCAGAGTTTCTCGACCAGCATCGCGCTCATGGCGACCCAGGTGTACGGCGCGGGCGCGTCCTCGTTCGGCGTCGCGTCCAGCGCGTTCGCCGTCGGCGCCCTCGGCGGGGCGCTGCTGGCCGCCAAGCGGGTCAGGCCGAGCCGTAGATTCCTGATAATCGGCGCGATCTGCTTCGGCGTGTTCCAGGCCATCGCGGGACTGGCGCCCGGCTACCCGGCGTTCCTGGCGTTCCTGATCCCGGCCGGGATGGCCGTGGTCACGGTGAACACCACCGCCAACGCCACCGTCCAGATGGGCGCGTCGCCCGAGATGCGCGGACGGGTGATGGGGATCTACGTCCTCGTCTTCACCGGTGGCGCTCCCATCGGCTCGCCCCTGGTGGGCTGGCTGGCCGAGATGGCTGGGCCGCGGGTGTCGGTCGTGGTGGCGGGCGTGCTCAGCGTGCTCGGCGTCGGCCTCGCCGTACTGGTGACCAGGATCGTGGCCGCGCGGACGCGCCCGGAGAAGGCGCTGGAAGGGGCGGTGGCCGAGATTCCCGGTGACGCTTCGGGCGCGGCCCGGGTCGAGACGCCGGACGAGGCGGCGGAGCCCGTGACGGTGCCGCCGCGCTGGAGGCTGCGGCGGGCCGCCTGACGGTCCGCCGGGCCGCCCGGCCCTCCCTCGACGCCGATGGGCGCGGATCGGGGCCGGGCCGCCGGACCCTCCCTCACGCCGACGCGCGCCGATGGGTGAGAATCACTGGGTGAGCAGGTTGTTCGTGGCGCTGTCACCGCCTGCCGGCGTGCTCGCCGAGATCGCCGCCGAGGTCGGCCCGAGGCGGGCGGAGTGGCCGGATCTGCGGTGGGTGGACGACGCGCTGTGGCACGTCACCCTCGCGTTCCTCGGTGAGGTGCCCGACGAGGTGCTGCCCGAGCTCGACGTACGGCTGGCGCGCGCGGCCTCGCGCTATGCGCCCATGACGGTGTGGTTCGGCGCCGCGGGGGCGTTTCCCTCGCCCGGCCGGGCAAGGACCTTCTGGATCGGCCTCAACACCGTTCCCGCCGGGTCCGCGAGCGCCCGGGACGCGTACGCCGGCCCTCCCGGCGACCTGCAGGAGAGCTCTCACGGGGATGATCACGGGGGCGCTCACGGCCGATCTCCCTCGGGGCCGTTCGCGGAGCCGCTGGTACGGCTGGCGGCGTCGCTCGCCGCCGGCGCGCGGCGGGCCGGGGCCGCGGAGGTGGACCGGAAGTCGTTCCACCCCCACCTGACCCTGGCCCGCTCACGGGCCCGCTCACGGCACGGCGACGATCTGCGGTCGCTCGTCTCCTCGATGAGCGCGTTCCACGGGCGCGAATGGGAGGCGGGAGCCGTCCATCTGGTGCGCAGCCATCTGGGATCCCATGTTCGCTATGAGCAGGTCGCGGTCTACCCACTCGGTGGACGCGATTAGGCTCCAATGCGTGGATCGTCCTCGTCGCTGGTTGCTGCCTACGGTGCTCGCGCTGCTCGTGCTCATCGTGGTGGTCGGAGCGTTGCTCCGCTAGCTACCAGGCGTACTCCTCGGGAGCGGTCTTGAAGCCCGGGAAGATCTCGTCGAGACGGGCGAGCGCCTTCTCGTCGAGCGTGATCTCCAGGGCCTTCATCGTCCCGTCGAGCTGGTCCAGCGTGCGCGGCCCGATGATGGGCGCGGTGACGGCCTTCTGGTGGAGCAGCCAGGCCAGGCCGACGTTCGCCGGGTCCTCGCCGAGCTCGTCGCAGAACCCCTCGTATCGCTCGATCTTGTCGCGGTGCTTCTCCAGCTCCTTGGCGATCACGTCCGAGGCGGAGCGACCCTTGTCGATCTTGCGGAGGATGCCGCCGAGCAGGCCGCCCGCGAGCGGGCTCCACGGGATCAGGCCGAGCCCGTAGTCCTCGCACGCCGGGATGGCCTCCAGCTCCGCCGCCCGGACGAGCAGGTTGTAGTGGGACTGCTCGGAGACCAGCCCGAGCGAGTTGCGACGGCGGGCGGATTCCTGCGCCTTGGCGATGTGCCAGCCGGCGAAGTTGGACGAGCCGACGTACAGGATCTTGCCCTGCTGCTTCAGGATGTCCATGGCCTCCCAGAACTCCTCGAACGGGGTGTTCCGGTCGACGTGGTGGGCCTGGTAGAGGTCGATGTAGTCGGTCTGCATGCGCTTCAGCGACGCGTCGCAGGCCCGGCGGATGTTGAGCGCCGACAGGCGTCCCTCGTTCGGCCATTCGCCCATGGGGCCGTAGAGCTTGGTGGCGATGACCGTCTTCTCGCGGCGGCCCCTGCCCTGGGCGAACCAGCGCCCGATGATGTTCTCGGTGATCCCCTCGCCCAGCTTCCATCCGTACACGTTGGCCGTGTCGAAGAAGTTGATCCCCAGCTCATGGGCGTGGTCCATGATGGCGAAGGAATCGGCCTCCGAGGTCACGGGGCCGAAGTTCATCGTGCCGAGGCAGAGCCTGCTGACTTGGAGACCTGTGCGGCCGAGCTGTCCGTAATCCATGGAGTCCACACTAGGAACCTGGAGTGGACTCCAGTCGAGCGCATCCGGCGCCGAATCCACCCGATCACGGCCGGCGCGGCCCGGCCCCGGCGTCGGCGCGGGTTCCGTCGGGAATGATTGGCGCATGGGGAGCGGGACGGGGAGATTGCCGATGCGGAGGACAAAGCACTCGGACGGCCGCGCCGGTGGGCGTCTGCGCCGGCTGGTGCCGCCGATGCTCGCCCTCGTGCCGGTGCTCGCCCTGCCGCTCGGCGCCGGTCCCGCCACGGCCGAGCAGGCGACCGCCGGGACAGGCTCCTCCGCGACGCGGGACGGCGAGCGGCTGCTGTTCAGCTTCAGCGACTCGCGGATCGACGAGTCCAGCGGTCTCGCGGTCTCGCCCACCCATGACGACATCGTCTACACCCACAACGACAGCGGCGACAGCGCGCGGTTCTTCGCCGTCGGCACGGACGGGCGGACCCGGGCCACGTTCAGGCTGGCCGGGGTGACGGCGCGGGACTGGGAGGCCATGGCCGCCTCCGTGGACCCCGCGACCGGCAAGGGCGTGCTGTGGTTCGCCGACATCGGGGACAACCTCGACGGCGCCTGGCCGGACGTCTCGGTGTACAAGGTCGCCGAGCCGGAGACGATGCGGTCGGCGACGCTCCAGGCCACGCGGTACCGCTTCCGGTACGAGGGCGGCGCCAGGAACGCCGAGGGCCTGATGGTCCACCCCAAGACCGGCCGGCTGTACATCGTGAGCAAGGAGTTCTCCGGCTCCGTCTACGCGGCGCCCAAGAGCCTGCGGACCGACCGGGTCAACCTGCTCCGCCGGGTCGGCCCCGCGCCGATCATGGCGACGGACGCCGCGTACGCGCCGGACGGGTCGAGCTTCGTGATCCGCACCTACTTCTCCGCCTCGCTCTACCGCGCGCCCGGCGATCTCATCGCCCATCTCACGATGCCGCCGCTCAAGCAGGCCGAGTCCATCACGTACACGCGGGACGGCAAGGCGCTGCTGACCGGCTCGGAGGGGGTGGGCAGCCCGGTCTACCTCGTGCCGCTGCCGGCCGGTGTCACGTCGGCCTCGGCATCGGCCTCCCCGACGCCGGCTGAGGCCGCGGACGCCCCGGCCGGTACGGCACGGCCCGCCGACACGGGTTCCACCGCGGCGTCGGGCGGGCGGGAGAGCGGCGGGATCCCGCTCTCGATGGTCGCGCTCTGGCTGGGGACGGCCGTCGGGGCGATCGGCATCATCACCGTGATCGCCTATCGGACCGCGCGCTGACCTCCGGGACGGTGGGTCACATCCTGGCGACGAACGGCTCGCCGCGCAGCGCGTGCTCCACCAGCTCGATCGACCGGGCCAGGCGGACCAGGCGGGGGCCCTCGCGGCGGTAGGCGTCCAGCACGGCCTCGACGGCGTGCGGCGGCAGGTGGCCCTTGAGCTCGACCGCGGCGCCCCGATAACCGGTCCTCGCCGCCTCGATCTCGGCCTGGACGTGGTGGCGGGCCATCCGGGCGAGCGCGAGCGGATGCCGCCTGAGCACGCCGTACGCGCGGTAGTCCGGCGGGACCGCGTCGAGCAGCCACGCCGCCGCCGACTCCTCCCAGTCGGGGGTGTCCGGCGGGCGCACCTCGGACGGCCATCCGGGAGGCAGATACACGCCCATCAGCATACCGAACAAGAGTTCGATCAAGGGGACTGTCCCTTGGGGTGTCGCCTGCGCTAACTTGCGATGATGCGCGTTCTGGGGGCGAAAGCCGTACGTCCATGAAGATCGGGGTGATCGGCGCCGGCATCCTCGGGCTGGCCGTGGCCCGGGAGCTGGCGGGCACGGGCGCCGATGTGACCGTGCTCGACAAGGAGAGCCGAGTCGGAGCGCACCAGACCGGGCACAACAGCGGGGTCGTGCACGCGGGCATCTACTACGCCCCCGGATCGCTCAAGGCGCGGCTGTGCCGGGACGGCGCCGCCATGCTCCGGGAATACTGCGCCGAGCACCGCCTGCCGTACGACGAGGTGGGCAAGCTGGTCATCGCCTCGACCCGCGCGGAGCTACCCGGCCTGCGGCGGATCGCGGCCAGGGCACGCGAGAACGGGGTGCCCGGCATCGCCGAACTGGACGCGCTCGCCCTGCGCGAGATCGAGCCGTTCGCGGTGGGCGCGGGCGCGGTGCACTCGCCCACCACCGCGATCACCGACTTCCCGGCCGTCGCCCGCCGCCTCGCCGAGGACCTGGCCGCCATGGGCGGTGCCGTACGGCTGTCGCATCCGGTCAGGCGGCTGCGCGAGACCGCGAGCGGCGTCGAGGTGGTCGCGGGACGGTCCAGGTTCACGTTCGACGCGCTGGTCTCCTGCGCCGGCCTGAGCACGGACCGGGTGGCCGCGCTGGCCGGGGCTCCGGGAGACGTGCGGATCGTGCCGTTCCGCGGGGAGTACCAGCGGCTGGCGGGCGCGGCGCGTCACCGGGTGCGCGGGCTGATCTACCCGGTGCCGGACCCCCGCTACCCCTTCCTGGGCGTCCACCTGACGAGACGGATCGGCGGGGAGGTCCTGGTCGGCCCCAACGCGGTCATGGCCCTGGCGTTCGAGGGGTACCGGTGGCGGGACGTGTCGCCGGGCGATCTGCGGGAGATCCTCGGCTGGCCGGGCACGTGGCGGATGGCCGGGAGGAACTGGCGCACCGGCGTGCACGAGGTGTACGGCTCGCTGGCGAAGGACGCCTTCCTGGCCGCGGCCAGGCGCTATGTCCCCTCGCTCGGTCCGGGCGACCTGGAGCCGGCGGAGGGAGGCGTGCGCGCCCAGGCGGTCGGCCGGGACGGGCGGCTGCTCGACGACTTCGCGATCGACGTCCACGGACGGATCGTGTTGGTCAGGAACGCGCCGTCGCCTGCGGCCACGGCGAGCCTCGCTATCGCCCGACATGTCGCCTTGACGGTGCCTTTAAGGTGAACCTCATATAGTGCTCGATGCCCCGAACGTCATCTTCACGTTGCCTTAAGGAAATTCGGTCAACATGTCATGGTGAGCGAATTCCCAGAAGCCCGGTTGCTGATCGTTGAAGACGAGCCCAACATCCTGGAACTGCTGGCGGCCAGCCTGCGGTTCGCCGGATTCGAGGTCACTACCGCCTCCAACGGAGGTGAGGCGGTCGCGGCGGCTCAGCGCCACCGGCCCGACCTGATCGTCCTCGACGTGATGTTGCCCGACATGGATGGATTCGACATCGTCCGCCGCCTGCGTGGTGGCGGAACACACACGCCTGTCGTCTTCCTCACCGCGCGGGACGCCACCGAGGACAAGATCCGTGGGCTCACCCTCGGCGGCGACGACTACGTGACCAAGCCGTTCAGCCTCGAAGAGGTCATCGCCCGTATCCGGGCCGTGCTCCGCCGTACGGCGGGTGACCCGATGGCGCCGCCGCCCCGGCTGACCTTCGCCGACATCGAGTTGGACGAGGAGTCCCACGAGGTGTGGCGCGGTGGCCGCGCGATCCCGCTGTCCCCGACCGAGTTCAAGCTGCTGCGGTACTTCATGGCGAACGCCGGGCGGGTGCTGTCCAAGGCGCAGATCCTCGACCACGTGTGGGACTACGACTTCCGCGGTGACGCCGGCATCGTCGAGTCGTACGTGTCGGTGCTCCGCCGCAAGGTCGACAACTCCCATCCGCGTCTGATCCACACGCTCAGGGGCGTCGGATACGTCATGCGAACGCCCCCGTCCGGCGTCGTGTAGCCATGGCGGGGAGGTGGTCGGACCGCACACCGCTGCGGATCAAGCTGATCGCCGCGATGCTGGCGCTGGTCGCCGTCGCCCTCGCCGTCATCGGCGTGGGCAGTGTCTCGGTGCTCAGGGGCTACCTCGTCGACAGGGTCGACGCGCAACTCGACATGGTCGCGAGGGACGTCGGCAGGCAGATGAAGCGCAAGCCGCTGGAACTCGTCCGGCTGCGTACCCCACCCGACGGCTGGGTCGCGATCTACGGCGGCGACGGCGGACTGATCGCCTCGCAGGCCGGGATGTCCGTCGAGGGCCTGCCCGGGCCGCTTTCCCCGCCCCATGACACCGAGATGCCGCAGACCGTCGCGGCCGAGTCGGGGAACGGCATGTGGCGGGTGCGCGTCGTGCGAGGCGAGGACGGCGGAACCGCGCTCGTCGCCGTCGACCTGGACTCCGTCCAGCAGATCACCACCCGGCTCGCGCTCATAGAGCTGCTGGGGAGCGCCATCGTCATGGGCGTACTCGCCGTGGTCGGCATCGTCACCGTACGGCGGAGCCTGCGCCCGCTGACCGAGATCGAGCGGACCGCGGAGGCCATCGCCGACGGCGATCTCAGCAGCCGCGTGCCCGACCGTCATCCGCGTACCGAGGTGGGGCGGCTCTCCCGCTCGCTCAACGGCATGCTGTCCCAGATCGAGTCGGCGTTCCAGGCGAAGGCGTCGTCGGAGGCGGCCGCACGCGAGTCGGAGGCGCGGATGCGCAGGTTCGTGGCGGACGCGTCACACGAGCTGCGCACGCCGCTCACCTCGATACGGGGGTTCGCCGAGTTCCACCGGAGAGTCCCGGCCGACGGCGGCGACACCGCCCGCCTGATGCGGCGGATCGAGGACGAAGCCGCCCGCATGGGCCTGCTCGTGGACGATCTGCTGCTGCTCGCCCGGCTGGACCAGCAGCGCCCGCTTCAGGAGCATCCCGTCGACCTCCTCGCCATCGCGGCCGAGGCCGTGTACGACGCGCGGATCCTCGAACCGGACAGGGACGTGTCCCTGCTGGTCGACTCCGACGTCGCCCTGATCGTCGAAGGGGACGAGGTACGGCTGCGCCAGGTCGTCGGCAACCTGATGAACAACGCGATGACCCACACACCCGCGGGGACGCCGGTCACGATCCGGGTCGGGGTGATCGGCGCGCGGGCCGTCGTCGAGGTCGCGGACAAGGGGCCCGGCCTGACACCGGACCAGGCAGGACGCGTATTCGAGCGCTTCTACCGTGCGGATCTGTCGCGGGCCCGCAGGGACGAGTCGGCCAGCCGGTCCCTGGGCGGTAGCGGTCTGGGGCTGTCCATCGTGGCGGCGATCGTCCGGGCGCACGGCGGCACGGTGACCGTGGAGACGGCGCCGGGCGCCGGTGCGGCCTTCCGCGTCCTCCTCCCGCTGGTCCCCGAGGTCCTGATCCCCGACGAGGCCATGGACGATGACGCGGGATCGGGAGACACGGGGTCGGGCAACACGGGGTCGGGCAACACGGGGTCGGGCAACACGGTGTCCGGCGCGGGTGTCGGGTGAGGTGACCTCGCCCTCCCGAGTCCCACCTCGGAATTCCTCGGCGTCACCTCCCCGGGGGCGCGTCACCTCCCGGTCTCACGTGCCGGGCTCCCTGTCGGGGTCGGCGTGGGCGTGAGTCCTGGGAAGGTCCCGTCCGGGAACGTCCCCGGGCCGGAGGCTCCGCTCGACACGATCACCTGATCGCCCTCGTCGAGGCCCTCGACGATCTGGATGTACTGGTCGCTCTCCACGCCGGTCTTCACCTGACGCCGGACATCCTGGTCGCCGCTGCGCACGGTGACCGTCGCCGTCCCGCCGGATCCGATCTCCACGGCACGCGCGGGGACGTAGACCGCGTTCTCGGCCTCGTCGGTCGTCACCTGGACGTACGCGGTCTGCCCGACCAGCAGGTTCTCGGGTGAGCTGGAGAGGGCGACGCGCACGCCGTACCGGACGAGCTGGTCGCTCGTCGTCGCGGTGACGTCGACGTGGGTGATGGTTCCGGTGAACTCCTGGTCGGGGTGGGTGTCCATGGTCACCGTGGCCTGCTGTCCGACCTTGAGCTTGCCGACGTCGGACTCGGTGAACAGCGCGTTCACCTGGAGCTCGTCCAGGTTGCCGAGGGTGATGAACGCCGATCCCGCGCTCGCCGTGTCCCCGGCCTTGCCGCCGACGGTCATGACCGTGCCCTTCGAGGGGGCTTTGATGATCACTCCGGCCAGCGCCTCCTTGGCGTCCGCGAACTCGCGCTTCGCCGTGGCGAGGTCGGCCTCGGCCTGCTCGACCGACGTGGTCCCCCCGCCCATGCCGGTGCCGCCGCCTGAGCCGGCGCCGGAGGAACCGCCCGCCGCGCCTCCGGAGACGCCGGTGCCGGACGAGCCGCCCTGAGGCGATGCGCCGCCGGTGGAACCGTTCGATCCTGTGGTGCGGTTCCCGGTGGTGGACTTCTGGGTGCCGGTGCCGGTGCCGGTGCCGGTGCCGCAGGTCGCGGCCGGGCCGGACGTCGTGGAGGGCCTCACCGACGCCTTCCCCGACGGGCTCGCCGACGGGTTCGCTCCACCGCCGGTCGTCGCGGCCGGCGAGGAGCCCGCGGAGCCGCCTACCCCGCCGGACCCGGTGTTCGTGGTCACGGTGAGCATCTTGACGATGGTCTCGATGATGCCCTGGGTGACGGTGACCGTCTCCCTGACGGTCACCCGTTCCTTGATGATGATCGTCTGGGTGACGGTGACCGTGGGGGCCGGGTTCGGCCGGCTCTCCTGTGTCGGCTGGGCCGGCTCAGGTGTCGACGCGGAATCCGAGGGTTCCGGTGTCGGCTGTGCGTGCGCCCGCCGCGAGGACTGCTTCACCTCGGAGGACTGCCGTACGGTCTCCTGGCCAGCCGATCCCGGCTCCGACGTCGTGGTGGTCGTGACCGTGGAGACGGGCGTGGGCTCGGAGGTGGTCGTGGAGATCGGCGTCGGGTGCGACGTCGTCGTCGAGATCGGCACCGGGGTGGAGGAGGTCGTCACCACCGGGGCGGCGGGGGTCACCACGACGGGGCCGACCACCGAGGGCGACGGAGCGGCCGAGGACGCCGTGGGCGTCGCCGAGGCGCCGCCGCCTCCGGGCGGGCAGGTCGCGGCGGCGGAGGAACTCGGGCCGGCGGACGGCGCGGCGGACTGCCGGGACGTCGTCCGGTCCGACGTGGACGTGGAGGAACGGTCCGACGTGGGGGAGGCCGTGGAGGAGCTCTCCGCCTCCTCGGCGTCGTCGAGCGCCTCGTACGCGGCGGACAGCGCGGCGCGGGCCGCGAGGTAGTTCTCCCTGGCCTCCGTGCCGTCGACGCGTGCGAGGGCCTGTCCCGCCCGGACCTTCTGGCCGGGTCTGACGTACACCTTCCGCACGGTGCCCGAGGCGCTGAACGACAGGTCACGGCTGTTGGCGTCCACCGTGTTGCCGCTCGCGGAGATGGCAGAGGTCACGTTGCCGCGTTTGGCGGCCACCAGCTCGATCCTCGCGGTGGTGGCGGTCTCGTCGCCGCCACCGAGAAGGTAGACGCCGCCACAGGCGAGTACGGCGCAGGCGAGGGCCAGACCTCCTGTGCGAAGGACCTTGGGCGGAACAATCATGCGCAAAATGGTGCTGGTGTCAGGTCATACCAGGCTCAGGTGCGCCTGAGAGTTGTCTGTGTAGGTGCCCGCGTACGGGCGCAGTTGTCAGCAAAGCTTCAGGCACGTCCGAAGTTGGCTCAAGCCCCGCCAGGCAGGGTGAAGGCCCGTGAAGCTGTCGACCAGGCGCAGGGCGCTGATCGTGAACGGCACCCTCGGGGTGCTGGTGGCGGGTGGTGCGGTCGCCGCCTATCTCTCCCTCGCGGGCACCGCGGCCGGTCCCGCGAGCGCGGCCGGGGGTTCCACCGTGACCGTCGGCCGGGGCACGGTCCTCGACTCGGTCTCGGCCTCCGGCTCGCTGGAGAGCGCTCGGAGCGCGTCCCTCGACTTCCGTACCAGCGGGACGATCTCCTCGATAAACGTAAAAGAGGGCCAGAAGGTCAAAAAGGGGCAGGTTCTCGCGAGGTTGGACGGCTCCTCGCTGAGGGACGATCTCACCGCCGCGTCCGCGAGCCTCACGGTGGCCAAGGAGCAGAACGAGAGCCAGGCGACCGCCTCCAGCTACTCGCAGTACGTCAAGGCGCTCAACTCCTACAAGAGCGCCAAACGGGCCCTCGCGGAGACCGTGCTCAAGGCGCCGTTCAGCGCCACGGTCACCGCGATCAACGGCGTGATCGGTGACACGGCCGGATCCTCGTCAGGAGGCGGCGGAGGGGCGTCGTCCGGAGGGGCGTCGTCAGGAGGTGGCGCGGCCGGGGCGTCGTCGGGAGGAAGCTCGTCCGGCTCCTCCGGGACGATCGAGCTGATCGACACCTCCCGCATGCAGATCGTCGGCAACTTCACCGAGTCCGACGTCACGAAGCTGAAGGTCGGCCAGGCGGCCACGATCTCGTTCGACGCGCTCAGCGGGGTGACCGCCCAGGGCAGGGTCAGCATCATCAACCCGGTCGCCACGACGAGCAACAACGTCGTTCAGTACCCCGTGACCGTCACCCTCACCGAGATCCCCGACGGCGTACGACTCGGCCAGACGGCCACGGTCGCGGTCGTCGTGGACAAGGCCGAGAACGTGGTCACCGTGCCCACCTCGGTGATCACCACCACCGGTGGTCGTACCACGGTCACCCTGCTGCGCGACGGGCAGCGAGTGACGCAGACCGTGGAGGTCGGCGTCGAGGGCGACGACACGGCGGAGATCAGGTCCGGCGTCTCCGAGGGAGACCAGCTGGTACGGCCGGCCACCACGTCCGGCGGGACGAGCGGATCCACCGGGACCGGTGGCGGCCGGATGCAGGGCGGTTTCGGGACCGGTGGCGGCGGGATGCCCGGCGGCATGCCGGGTGGCGGCGGCGGACCGGCCGGTGGCCGATGAACGAGCCCCTGAACGAGCCCCTGAACGAGCCGCTGAACGGGCCCACGGCCCGGCCCGGTGACGGCGCGTACAGCGCGGGGAACGGCTGGACGACGGCCGTGCCGTTCGACCCGCCGCCCGCCGACGGCCCGCGCGACGATGTCCCGGGCGGCGAGGCATCCGGTGCCGAGCCGGTCCTCCTCATCCGTGACGTCAGGAAGATCTACGGCGAGGGCGAGGCGACCGTGCACGCCCTGCGCGGTGTCTCGCTGACCGTCGAACGCGGCGACTACGTGGCGATCATGGGCGCGTCCGGGTCCGGCAAGTCCACGCTGATGAACATCATCGGCTGCCTCGACATCCCGACCACGGGGACGTACCTGCTCGGCGGCACCGATGTGGGCGTGCTCGACGACGTCCAGCTCGCCCGGGTGCGCAACCGGAGAATCGGGTTCATCTTCCAGTCGTTCAACCTGATCCCCCGGATGAGCGCGCTGGCGAACGTCGAGCTTCCCCTGGCGTACGGAGGGGTGCGGGCGGCCGAGCGTCGCCGCCGGGCGTTGGTCGCGCTCGGGCTGGTCGGCCTGGCCGACCGGGTGGGGCACCAGCCGAACGAGCTGTCCGGCGGGCAGCAGCAGCGGGTCGCGGTCGCCCGCGCACTGGTCACCTCGCCGACGCTGCTGCTCGCCGACGAGCCGACCGGAGCCCTGGACAGCACGTCCACCCGGGACGTTCTGGCGATCTTCGACCGGCTGAGCGTGAGCGGCAGGACCATCGTCGTGATCACCCATGAGGACGACGTCGCCGCGCACGCCAAGCGTGTCATCCGGCTGATGGACGGTCAGATCGTCGAGGACCGCAGGCAGGCGCCGGTGGACGAGCCGCCGCCCCTCGCCGGGCTCCGACCCCCCACGGAAGCGGTGAGTGACCGATGAACGCCCTGGAGATCACCCGGTTCGCGGTACGCGGCCTGACCGCGAACAAGATGCGCAGCGTCCTGACGATGCTGGGCATCCTCATCGGGGTCGCCGCGGTCATCCTGCTGGTCGCGGTCGGTCAGGGATCGTCGGAGTCGATCAAGCAGCGGATCCAGAGCCTGGGGGCCAACACCCTCACCGTCTCCGCGTCGTTCTCCGGCGGGTTCGGCGGCCCCGGAGGCCGGTCGGGCGGCGGTGGCGGCCCGCGCACCCAGGCGCGGGGGCTGACCCTCGACGACGCCCGCGCGCTCGCAGGATCGGGCAACGCTCCCTCGGTCAAGAGCGTCTCGCCCGTGGTGACCGCCTCCTCCGCCACGACGACGTACGAAGGGGCGAGTCACGACATATCCCAGGTCGTCGGCACGTACCCCAGCTATTTCGAGGCCACCAACAAGCCGGTCGCCTCGGGCGCGTACTTCACGAACCAGGACGTCACGGGGGTTCGCAAGGTGGTGGTCATCGGGAAGACGGTCGCCGAAGAGCTCTTCGGCCAGGCCGACCCGGTGGGCGGAAGGGTCAGCATCGAGGGCGTCTCCTTCACGGTCGTCGGCGTGCTGAAGGAATCGGGCTCCACCGGCGGCCAGGACGCCGACGACATCGCCATCGCGCCGCTGCCGGCCGTACAGCAGACGCTGTCCGGGTACGGCTCGCTCGGCAGCATCGTCATCCAGGCCACGAGCGCCGAGACGACGGACGCCGCTGAGGCGGAGATCACCGCGATTCTCAACCAGCGGCACGACATCACGGGCAGCGCGACGGCCGACTACCGGATACTCAACCAGGCCAGCCTGCAGGAGACGGTGACCGAGGCGACCGGCACGTTCACCGTGCTCCTCGGCGCGGTCGCGGCGATCAGCCTCCTCGTCGGCGGCATCGGCATCACGAACATCATGCTCGTGACCGTGACGGAGCGGACCCGCGAGATCGGCATCCGTAAGGCGATCGGCGCGCCCCGGGGGGCCATCCTCGGACAGTTCCTCATCGAGGCGACCCTGCTCAGCCTGATCGGCGGCCTGCTCGGGGTCGGCGTGGCCGTCGCGGGCAGCCAGTTCACGATCGCCGGGGTGCAGCCGGTCATCGTGCCGCAGTCGATCGTGCTGGCTCTGGGCGTCTCCGTCGCCATCGGCCTGTTCTTCGGCAGCTATCCCGCCAACCGCGCCGCGAAGTTGCGCCCGATCGAGGCACTGCGCTTCGAGTGATCCCGCGCCGCCGCGCGGTGACCCGAGGCGAGCACCCAAACCAGGAGTTGAGATGAGCAGAGCGAAGGCGAAGGCGGACAGGTCCGAGGCCGAGATGTCGGCGGGAGACCTGCTGGACACCTCGCCGTTCGGTGACGAGCCCGAGACGGAGCCAGAGGTGCGTCCGGCCGGGCGGGGGATGTCGAAGGTCACCCTCGCGCTCGGCGCCGCTGTCGTGCTCGTGGCGGGCGTGCTGGCCGGCATCCAGGCGCAGAAGGCGTGGGGGACCGCGTCCCCGTCCGGTGGCGGCGCGGCCGCGGGAGCCGGTGCGCGCGGCCTCGCCGGCGGCGGTTTCGGCGGCGGGTACGGCGGTGGCGGCGGTTTCCCCGGTGGCTATCCCGGGGCTGCCGGCGGCGGTCTCCGCGGCGGCGCCGGTCAAGGCCAGGGACCGGGCCAGACCGGTCAGGGTGCCCAGAGCGGTCAGGGTGGTCAGGGAGATCAGGGTGGTCAGGGTGGTCAGGGGCAGGGCCAGCAGGGCAGGGGCGGCGCCGGCTCCTCCGGTGGAGGCGCGGCGGGCGACATGACCGTCGGCACGGTCAAGCTCGTGGACGGCAGCAAGATCTACGTCCAGACCTCGGGCGGGACCATCGTCACGATCAGGACCAGCGGTGACACGAAAGTGCAGGTCACCAAGGCCGGGAAGGTCACGGACCTCAAGGTCGGCAGCCCGGTCGTCGTCGCGGGCGCCAAGGACCAGGAAGGCGCCGTGGACGCGACCTCGGTCGTCCAGAGCTCTGTGAACCGCTGACGACGCGGACGAACCGCCGAAGGGAGACCACCCGATGACGACGGAGGCACGCCTGCTCGTCGTGGACGACGAGCCCAACATCAGAGAGCTGCTCTCCGTGAGCCTGAGGTACGCCGGATTCGAGGTGGTGACCGCCTCCGACGGGCGAGAGGCGGTCCAGATCGCCGAGCGGGTACGGCCCGACCTCATGGTGCTGGACGTGATGCTGCCCGACATGGACGGCTTCGCGGTCAGCGCCCGGCTCAGGGCGGCCGGTCGGCGGGTTCCCGTGGTCTTCCTGACGGCGCGGGACGCGACCGGCGACAAGGTCACCGGGCTGTCCCTGGGCGACGACTACGTGACCAAGCCGTTCAGCCTGGAGGAGGTGCTCGCCCGGATCCGAGCCGTGCTGCGCCGTACCCGCGGCGACGGCACCCCCTCGACCCGGCTCCGGGTGGCCGACCTGGAGATGGACGAGGACGCGCACCAGGTGTGGCGCGCGGGCCGGCAGGTACGGCTCTCGCCCACGGAGTTCAAGCTGCTGCACTATTTCATGATCAATCACGGCCGGGTGTTGTCGAAGGCGCAGATCCTGGACCACGTGTGGCACTACGACTTCGGCGGTGACCGCAACGTGGTGGAGTCCTACGTCTCCTACCTGCGACGCAAGATCGACACGGTGGATCCGAAGCTCATCCACACGCTTCGCGGCGTGGGCTATGTCCTCCGTGCTCCGCGTCGCTGAGGTCAAGAGGCGGCTCGCCCGCACTCCTCTGTGGCTCCGCCTGGTGGGAGCCACGCTGCTGCTGGTGACGCTGGCGATAGCGCTCACCGGCGGCTTCGCCGTCCAACTGCTGCGCGGCTACCTGGTCGACCGGGTGGACCGGCAGCTGACGGGGTTCATCCGGCCCAGGAACGACCCGCAGGGAGAGCAGGACCGGGTCCCGCCCGCCCCCAGCGGGACCCGGCCCCAGCGGCAGCCGGGTTTCTACTACATCGTCCTGCTCGACGCGGACGGCAACCTCGTACAGACCGTGCAGGAGCCGCCGAACGTCGATCCGCCCACCCTGCCCGCGCTCACGTCCGCCGACACGGAGCGCATGGGCCGCATGCTGTTCACCGCCGATTCGCCGTCCGGCGGGAAGTGGCGTGTGGTCGCCATCGGCGAGCCGGGTGGCATGACCCGCGTCGTCGCGGTCAGCCTCGCCGACATCGACGGGACGGTCTCCCAACTCGTGGTCATCGTGGCCGGGGTCGGATTCACGGTGCTCGTCGCGCTCGGCCTGGCCTGCTACTGGCTCGTACGGCGCAGCCTGCGCCCCCTCGGAGAGATCGAGCGTACGGCCCAGGCCATCGCGGGCGGCGACCTGTCCCGGAGGCTGCCGCTGCGGCATCGCCGTACCGAGATCGGACGGCTGGGACGGGCGATCAACGGCATGTTGTCCCAGATCGAGGCGGCGTTCCAGGACCGTGAGGCGTCGGAGGCGGTGGCGCGCAGGTCGGCGTTCGACGCACGGCGGTCCGAGGAGCGGATGCGCAGGTTCGTGGCCGACGCGTCGCACGAACTGCGCACGCCGCTCACGTCGATCCGGGGCTTCGCCGAGCTCTACCGGCAGGAGCGCTCGCAGGACCCGGTGCGGCTGCTGCGCCGGATCGAGGACGAGGCCGCCAGGATGGGCCTGCTCGTGGACGATCTGCTGCTCCTCGCCCGCCTGGACCAGCAGCGCCCGCTGGAGCAGCGGGCCGTCGACGTGCTCAGCCTGGCCGCGGGAGCCGTACTGGACGCGCAGACGCTCGCCCCCGATCGCGAGATCGACCTTGTGCGGCTCGACGGCTCCGACGGGGCGGTGAAGGCGCTCGGCGACGAGCACCGGCTCCGCCAGGTGATCGGCAACCTGGTGGGCAACGCACTCCGGCACACCCCTCCGGGCACGGCCTTCCAGGTCCGGGTGGGGACGCTGCCGGACGCCGGGGCAGGGGACGGCCAGGTGGTCGTGATCGAGGTGGCCGACGAGGGACCCGGCCTGCGCGAGGAGGACGTCGAGCGGGTCTTCGAGCGCTTCTACCGCGCGGACCCGGCGCGCAGCCGGGCCGACACGGGCGGGACCGGGCTCGGGCTGTCCATCGTGGCCGCCCTCGTGCACGCGCACGGCGGCACCATCACCGCGGAGTCTCCGCCGGGCCGAGGAGCGGTCTTCCGGGTCCGCCTTCCGTCCTGCTGAGTGTCCTGTCGAGCGTTCTGTTCGAGCCTGTTCCGTGGCCGGTTGACAGGTGATCCTCAGCGGCGCCCGATGTGGTGCCAAGATTGCTGGGCTGGAGTGGATCGCCGTGGCGCGGGCTTCGCGACGCCGGAGCCGGCCGCCCGCGTGCACCCCTGCGTGAGAGGCCAGGTTGATCACCGTGCGTTTCCTGTACACCGCCGTTGTGGCGGTTTCCGTCCTGACCGTCTCGGGCTGCGGGGGAGACGGCGGTGACGGCGACGGCGGCGGCGGTGGTGACCAGCGCGCGGCGTACATGGACTGCCTGCGGGAGAACGGCGTGACCCTGCCCAGCGGTCGTCCCAGCGGTCGTCCCAGCGGCCGTCCCACCGATCGTCCCAGCGGGGCGCCGGACGGCAGCGGCGGTGACGCCCCAGGTGACGCGCCCGACGCGCGGCCCAGCGGCGCTCCCAGCGGTCGCCCGAGCGGGGGACCGGGAGGCTTCCGCTCCATGTCGCCGGAGATGCAGAAGGCCATGGAGGCGTGCCGGTCGCTCATGCCCGAGGGCGGGCGCGGTCCGGGCGGCTACGGTGGCGGTCCCGGCGGTCCCGGCGGTCCCGGCGGTCCCGGCGGCCCGGGGGGTTCCGGCGGTGACGAGGGACGCGGCCCGGACGCCGCGGACACCGCCGCGCTGCGGCCCTTCCTCACCTGCCTGAAGGACAACGGCGCCGAGGTCGCCGAGGGGAAGAGCTGGCGCAACCTCGACCAGAACGACCCGAAGGTCGCCGCGGCGGTCAAGAAGTGCCGCACCCTCCTCCCCGAACCCTCAGCCCAGCCGTCCGCCTGACGACCGCGGGTCGCTCTCGACATGCCGCCTTTGCATGGGGTTGTGGTGGAAAGTTCGAGCTAGCGGGCATTCAGGGGGGCTCGGTGGGGAAGGTCCGAGGGTATGGCGGGCGGCACCGGGCTGCTTGAAGCCCTCGGAACGCTGCGACGTCAGCTCGATCACGATCTTTTCCCCCTGGAGATCGGGGACGTCGCGGCGGATCGCCGTGCGCTCAAGGAGCTGACCGGGCAGCTCGACGACTATCTGCTGCCCCGGCTGGCGGACATCGACGCGCCCCTGCTGGCCGTCGTCGGCGGTTCCACCGGTGCGGGCAAGTCGACCCTGGTCAACTCCATCGCCCGCGCCGACGTCACCGAACCCGGCGTGCTCCGGCCGACCACCCTCGCGCCCACCCTCGTCACCGGACCCGAGGACGCGCCGTGGTTCATGTCCGGCCGCGTGCTGCCCGGCCTCCCCAGGGTCACCGGGCCGGGCCAGGGAGAGCCGGGAACGCTGAAGGTGGCCGTGGTGGACACCCTGTCACCGGGGCTGGCGCTGCTCGACGCCCCCGACATCGACTCGGTCGTCACGGCCAACCGCGAGCTCGCCGCGCAACTTCTCGCCGCCGCCGATCTGTGGTTGTTCGTCACCACCGCCGCCCGTTACGCCGACGAGGTTCCCTGGAGCTTCCTGCGCAGCGCCCGCGAGCGCAGCACGGCTCTGGCGATCATCCTGCAACGGGTGCCGCCGGACGCCCTCGGCCCGGTCACCGCTGACCTGGAACGCCTGCTCCGGGAGAACGGGTTGGCCGGTGCGCCGCTCTTCGCCGTCCTCGAATCGGCCCTCCCCTCGGAGAACGCGCGACTGCCCGCCGAGGCCGTACGACCGATCACGGACTGGCTGGCCGATCTGTCCGCCGACGCGCGGTCCCGCGCCGAGGTGGTACGCCAGACGCTGTCCGGCGCCCTGGACAGCCTCGTCGTCCGGGTGCCCGTCCTCGCCGCGCACGCGGACCGGCAGCGGGAGGGGATCGCGGCGCTCCGCGACGTCGCGGCGAAGTCGTACGACTCGGCGATGTCGGCCTTCGACGAGGGCATGCGGGACGGTTCGCTGCTCAGGGGGGAGGTGCTGGCCCGCTGGCAGGACTTCATCGGCACCGGCGACCTGATGCGCTCCCTGGAATCCCGTGTCGGCCGGGTGCGCGACGTCGTCGTCGCCTTCGTCATGGGACGGCCCACCCCCGACCGGGAGCTCCGGGTGGCGCTGGAAAGCGGCGTGGAGTCGCTGATCCGGTCCTCGGCGGAAGGCGCGGCAGAACGCGCCGTGGAGTCCTGGCTGGCCATGCCCGCCGGCCGGGACCTGCTCGAACGCGTCGGCGTCTCCACCGCCGGCCGGCTCGGCCGCACGTCGTCCGATCTGCGCGACACGGCCGGTGCGGCGGTGCGCGCCTGGCAGGGAGAGGTGCTCGAACTCGTACGCACCGAGGGCATGAGCAAGCGGGTCGCGGCCAGGACCGCCTCCTTCGGCGTGAACGGCCTCGGACTGCTGCTCATGCTCGGCGCCTTCGCCTCCACCGGGGGCATCACCGGCATCGAGATCGGCATCGCCGGCGGCACCAGCGTGCTCAGCCAGAAACTGCTGGAGGCGATCTTCGGTGACCAGGCGGTACGGGCACTGACCCACGAGGCCCGCGAGGACCTGCGCAGGCGTGTCCGGGCCCTCCTCGACGACGAACTGGCCCGCTTCACCGAGCTGCTCGACGGCGTCGGGCCCGGCGAGGATGCCTCGGCGAACCTGCGGGCCGCCGCGCAAGCCGTACAGGAGCGGAAGCGGGAGCTCCCGGTCACGCCGGCCCCTGACGGCGGGGAGGGCGGCGCTCCCGGTGATCCGCGGTGAAGCTGTCGCGCAGGAAGGCCGGCGTCTCGCTGGACGACCGGCTCGCGGCGCTCGGCGAGGCCGCGGACCTGGCCGAGGGGCGGCTCGGCCGGGGGGTGATCGAGCAGGCCAGGAGTGTGGTGGCCCGCGCGGGCACGCGGAGCGGCCTCTCGGTCGAGCACACCGCCGTCGCCCTCGCAGGAGCGACGGGAAGCGGCAAGTCGTCGCTGTTCAACGCTCTGTCGGGGACGTCGCTCGCCGACGTCGGGGTGACCCGGCCCATGACCGCGCAGGCCCAGGCCGCGCTCTGGGAGGCCAGCGGGTCGGGGCCGCTCCTCGACTGGCTCGACGTCCCCCTGCGGCACGCGGTGGACGGCGACGGCCTCTCTGGGCTCATCCTGCTCGACCTGCCGGACCACGACTCGATCGAGCTGAGCCACCGCCTCGAGGTCGATCGCCTGGTCGCCGTCGTGGATCTGCTGGTGTGGGTGCTCGACCCGCAGAAATACGCGGACGCGGCCGTCCACGAGCGATATCTCCGGCGGTTGGGACGGCACCGGGACGTCATGATGATCGTGCTCAACCAGGTCGACCGGTTGCCGCGTCACGCCGTCGACCGCTGCCTGATGGACCTGCGCTCGCTCCTCGCCGCCGACGGCCTGTCCGGGGTGCGGGTCGTGGGCGTGTCCGCGCTCACCGGTGAGGGCCTCCCGGAGCTGCGCGAGGCGCTGGCCGGCCAGGTGTCCCGCCGTACGGCGTGGGCGTCGCGGCTCGGGGCCGACGCCGCCTCGGCCGGTGCCGCACTGGCCGACGCCTGCGAGGGTGCGGCGGAGCCGCTCACTGGGCCGCTCACCGGGCCGCTCACTGGCCCGCTCACTGGGCCGCTCACTGGGCCGGACAGCGCGGAGACGTCGGCGAGATCGATGATCGTCCCGCTGGTCGCCGCTCTGGAGGTGGCGGCGGCCGTGCCATTGGTCGTCGAGGCGGTGGCCAAGACCCACCGGCACCGCGCCGTCGCCGCGACGGGATGGCCGGTGACGCGGTGGCTGAGGAAGCTGCGCCCCGACCCCCTGCGCCGGCTCCATCTCGGCGGTGTGACCGAGACGCCGGGCCGGACCTCGGTGCCCGCGGCGACGGCCGTACAGCGTTCGCAGGTGGACATGGCCATCCGCGAGGTCGGGGCCGAGGCCGCGCGCGGGGTGCCCGAGCCGTGGGCGGCCGCCGTCCGGCACGCGGCCCGCTCGCACGCGGGTGAACTGGGAGACGCGCTCGACCAGGCGGTGGCCCGGACGTCCCTGGGCGCGTCGAGGAGGCCACGCTGGTGGCGGGCCATGGGAGCGGTGCAGTGGCTGATCTTCGCCGTGCTGGTGTCAGGTGCGGCCTGGCTGCTCGGGCTGCTCGCCGTCGCCGCGCTCATGCTGCCCGAACCGCCCACGCCGAGTGTGGGCGAGGTGCCGTGGCCGACCGTGCTGCTGGTGGGAGGCGCGGTGGCCGGCCTGGCCGTCGCGGTCGCGTGCCGTGCCATCGCCTGGCTGGGCGGCAGGCGCAGGGCGCGCAGGGCCGCCCGTGCCCTGCGCGCGAGCATCGTCGAGGTCGCCCGGCGGCTGGTGCTGACACCGGTCCAGGGCGAGCTGGACCGCTATCGCCGGTTCGTCGACCGGGTCAGGTTCGTCAGATCGCCCTGAAATGAACGGAGACCGCCTTCCCGGTCGCTCAGATCTCGGTGGCTGAGGTGCCGGCGGTTCAGGTTTCGGTGGTGCGGTCGGCCTGCCTGCGGGCGGCGTCCAACGGGTCGGGCAGGGGATTCCTGGCCGTCTCGATCTGGCGCGGGAGGCCGGTGCCGATCTCGCTGTCCTCGGCCGCGGCCTTCGCCTCCGCCGCGGCGCGCTCGGCCTCAGCGACGGCCTCGGTCCCCGCCACCCGCTCCTGCTCCCGCTCCTCACGGTCGCGGGTCGCCGCCGAGCGGGGCAGCGCCTCGGTGAACGCCCGGGAGACGCCCTGCAGCGCCGACGTGACCTCGCTCGGGATCACCCAGAACGTGTTGCCCTGGCCGTTGGCGAGCTGCGGGAGGACCTGGAGGTACTGGTAGGCGAGCATCTTCGGGTCGGGGTCGTTGCGGTGCACCGCCTGGAACACCTCGTCGATCGCCTGGGCCTGACCCTCGGCCTTGAGGATCTGGGATGTGCGCTCGCCCTCGGCCCGCAGGATCGCGCTCTGCTTCTCGCCCTCGGCGGTGAGGATCTGCGACTGCCGGAGACCTTCGGCGGTGAGGATCGCGGCGCGCTTGTCCCGCTCGGCGCGCATCTGCTTCTCCATCGCCTCCTTGATGGTCTTCGGCGGGTCGATGGCCTTGATCTCGACGCGGTTGACCCGGATGCCCCACTTGCCGGTGGCCTCGTCGAGCACACCGCGCAGCTGGCTGTTGATGGTGTCGCGCGAGGTCAGCGTCTTCTCCAGGTCCATGCCGCCGACGACGTTGCGCAGCGTGGTCACGGTGAGCTGCTCCACGCCCTGGATGAAGTTCGCGATCTCGTACGCCGCGGCGCGCGGGTCGGTGACCTGGAAGTAGAGCACGGTGTCGATGTCGACGACCAGGTTGTCCTCGGTGATCACCGGCTGCGGCTTGAACGAGACCACCTGCTCACGCAGGTCGATCAGCGGCCGTACCCGGTCCACGAAGGGGATCACGAAGTTCAGGCCGGGCCCGAGCGTGCGGTTGTACCGGCCGAGCCGTTCCACGTTGCCCGCGCGGGCCTGCGGGACGATCCGGACGGATCGCAGCACGACGAACACCACCAGCAGAGCGACGATGATTCCCGCGATGACGGATGGGTCCATGCTCACTCCCGTGGATAGACGAGGGCGGTCGCCCCCTCGATCTCGATGACGTCCACCGTGGCGCCCGCGGGGATGACGAGGGTCTCGTCGTAGGCGCGGGCCGACCACTCCTCGCCGCCGATGCGTACCCGGCCGTCCCGCCCGGTGACCTCCTGCGTCACGTACGCGGGCCGGCCGACGAGCGCGGAGACGCCGAACTGCCTGGTGGGCGCCTGGGTCAGGTGGCGGCGGGCGATCGGCCTGACTCCGGCGATCCCGGCGACCGAGGCGGCGATGAAGACGACGAGTTGTATGCCGATGGGGAACCCGATGGCCGCGACCCCCGCGGTGAGCAGCGCCGCGACGGCGATCAGCCCGAGAGCAGCGGTCAGCGTGAAGATCTCGGCGACTCCCAGCCCGGCGGCCAGGATCAGCCAGATGATCCACGAGTCCATTTCCTCGCCTCCATAGCGATAAACGGATCCCGTTTCGTAGGGGTTCCTTCTTTTACGTTAACTCTGTATGGACGACACCTGATATTTCAAGATTTCAGGGAGGGAACCGAGCTGATGAAGGCCTGGACCGGACCCGGCACGCGCAGGGCGCTGCCCTTGATCCAGGCGTCCCAGGAGAGCTGCCAGAAACCCCACCCGTTGCTCCATTCGAGTTTTCGGTCGGTCCCGGTGACTATGACGGGATCGCCGCGCAGCGCGTTGTCGTAGAACCAGGCCGCCTGGTCGGGGCGGGCGTTCACGCAGCCGTGGCTCACGTTGGCCCGGCCCTGGGCCCACACGTTGTTCTTGGCGTGGACGTACTCGCCGCTGTTGGAGATGCGCACGGCGTGCCCGATCATGACGTCGTAGTATCCCGGGTCGCCCTTGGACCGGCCGGGCGAGATCATGCGGACCGGATTGCCCTTTTCCATCGTCAGATGGACGCCGCTGGTCGTGGTGTACTCCCTGGTGGTGGCCATGCCCGCGCTGATGGCCATGCGCTGCGCGACCTCGCCGTCCCTGCGCACCACCATCTGGTGGGTGCGCGTGTCGACCGTGCTGACCATGCGCCGCCCGACCGCGAAGGCGATCGTACGGTCGGCCGTGCCGTACGTGCCGGGGGCGGAGCGCACGCCGGAGAGGTGGGCGGTGAGGACGATGTTCTGCCGGGCCGGCCAGAGCTCCCTGGTGCGGAACACGACCTGGGTGTCGCCGAACCAGTGCCACGCGCCGTCGACGGGACCGGTGTAGGCCTTCGTGTACGCCTTGGTGCCGTGCTGGCCGTACGCGGCCGGGGTGGCGATCGGCGACGCGCGGACCTCCAGGGCGCGCTCCACGGCCAGGCGGTCCTCGACGGCCTCGGCGAACGTCAGGATGATCGGCATCCCCACGCCGACGGTCTCGTGGTCGTTCGGCGTGATGGACAGCACGTCGAGCGAGCGTTGCGGCCGCTGCGTGCGGAACCTGTTCATGATCCGGGCCGTGTCGCCGCCCGGGGCGCCCGCGGTGGCGTTCACGACGTATTCGGTGTCGGGGGCGAGCGTCCAGTCAGACCGCCAGACTGTGTGGGAGGCGTTGAACCCGCCGGGAACGATCATGCCGCCCGCGTAGGCCACCACGGCGGTCAGCGTGCCGTCGTGCGCCTTCACCACGAGCCCCCGGTCGGGCCTGGCCGCCGTGGACTCCGCGGCCGGCGACATCGTGATGCGGGGCAGGACGCGCGGCCGTTCCTCGGGAGGCGCGGTCACGGCGGAGCATCCGGCGACGAGAAGCAGAACGGTCGTCGCCCATGCCACGAAGCGCATCCGCCGCCTGCCTCCTCGGTGCCCCAGATCCAGGTCACGTCCCGGGGATCCCACCGGCCGGCCCTCGCCTCGGCGAAGATCCACGGGACGCTTCCTGGCGCTCCGTAGCAGTATAGATACTCTACGTGGCGGAGGTGATCCTCCCCGTGACCTCTCCGAGCCCGATCCCGCCCGGCGCGGTCGCGGTGATCGTCACCGTGTCGCCGTCCTCCAGGAAGGCGCGCGTCGTGCCGTCGGCCAGTTTGACCGGCTCGGCGCCGTTCCAGGTCACCTCGATGAGCGAGCCGAAGGCCCCCTCGCTGGAGATCGTCCCGCTGGCGTACAGGTCGCCGGTGCGGAGCGACGCGCCGTTCACCGTCATGTGGGCCAGCATCTGGTCGGGAGTCCAGTACATGTCCCGGTACGACGGTGTCGAGATCGTCTCGCCGTTCAGTTCGACGCGCAGGGTGAGGTCGAGCCCCCACGGCGACCGCCTGCGCAGGTAGTCCAGCGGGACGGGATCCTGCTCGCGGCCCGCGACCCTCGCGTGTTCGAGGGCGTCGAGCGGTGTGATCCACGGCGAGATCGAGGTGGCGAACGACTTGCCGAGGAACGGGCCGAGCGGCACGTATTCCCATGCCTGGATGTCCCGCGCGCTCCAGTCGTTGAGCAGGGTGACCCCGAAGACGTGGTCCTCGAACGCCCCGGCCCGCTCGCCCGGCCGGGTCGGCGTGCCGACCACGAAGGCCAGCTCGGCCTCGATGTCGAGCCGGGTGGAGGGGCCGAACGACGGCCCCGGCATGCGCTGCCCGCACGGCCGCCTGACCGGGGTGCCCGAGACGACGACCGTCCCGGCCCGCCCGTGGTAGCCGACGGGGAGATGCCGCCAGTTGGGCTTCAACGGCTCCTCGTCCGGGCGGAAGATCCGCCCGAGGTTGGACGCGTGCTCCAGGGAGGCGTAGAAGTCCACATAGTCGGCCACCTCGACCGGAAGGTGCATCGTGACCTGGTCGAGCGGGATCAGGTGCGGCTCGACGACCGCACGGTTCCCGCCCGACTCGTCGGCGCGGTCGGCGGCGAGGAGCGTCCGCAGCCGGGCGCGCGTGTCCCGCCACGCCGTACGGCCCCGGGCGAGGAAGGCGTTGAGGGTGGGGGAGGCGAACACCTCGTCGTGCAGCACGGGCGCGAGATCGAGCACGTGGTCGCCCACGCGCACGCCCACGCGCGGCGTCTCTCCGGGGCGTGAGAACACGCCGTAGGGCAGGTTGTCCAGGCCGAAGAGCGACTCGTCCGCCCCCGGCACCCAGCTTCGCGTCACCGTCGTCCTCTCCGTCACCGGGCGGTGGCCCAGGTCCAGGCGTATGCCGGATCCTCGCACGCGAGGGCGGCGGACCCCAGGTCCAGCGGGCGGAACGTGTCGATCATGACGGCCATCTCGCTCGTTTCCGTGTGGCCCTGCCGTACGGCCTCGACGACGGCTTCGACCGCGCCCGGCTGCGGCCCGTGCGTGAACCCGGCCGGATGCAGCGAGATGGAGCCGATGCCGATGCCCGAGCCTCGACGCGCCGTGTAGTCGCCGCCGACGTAGAACATCAGCTCGTCGGAGTCCACGTTGTGGTGGTTGTACGGGATCGGCACCGCGTCCGGGTGGAAGTCCAGCGGCCTGGGGCAGAACGAGCAGATCACGAAGCCCGGTCCCTCGAACGTCTGGTGCACGGGCGGCGGCGCGTGCGTCCGCTTCACGATGGGCTCGAAGTCGTGGATGTTGAACGCGTACGGGTAGAGGCAGCCGTCCCAGCCGACGACGTCGAAGGGATGGTGGGCGTAGGTCAGCCGGGTCAGCCCGCCGCGCGTCCGGACGAGTACCTGCACCTCCTCGCCGTCCACGAGCAGCGGCTCGGTGGGTGCGCGCAGGTCGCGCTCGCAGTACGGCGCGTGTTCGAGGAACTGGCCGTAGGCGGACAGATAGCGCCGGGGCGGGCGGATGTGCCCGGCCGCTTCGACGACCAGCGCGGTGACCGGGCCCTCCGGAACCCAGCGGTGGATGGTGCCGGTCGGGATGACGACGTAGTCGCCCTCGCCCGCCTCGATCACGCCGTACGTGGACTCGAACCGGGCCCGGCCGCTCGCGATGTAGACGCACTCGTCGCCCATCGAGTTGCGGTAGAGGTCGCTGGGCGCGTCGGTCGCGACGTACGACATGCGGACGTCGGAGTTGCCCGCCAGCGACTGCCGCCCGGTCACCAGGTCGCCGCCGGAGGCGAGCTCCGGGGTGCGGAAGTGCCGCGGCGAGAGCGGCAGGTTCGGCGTGAGGCCGGGAGCGGCGAGATCGACGGCCTCCGCTTTCACGATCGCGGTCGGCAGGTAGCGGTGGTAGAGCAGCGACGAGTCGGACGAGAAGCCCTCCTCGCCCATGAGCTCCTCCGCGTAGAGCCCGCCATCCGGACGGCGGAACTGGACATGGCGCTTGCGTGGCACGTCGCCCACGACACGGTAGTACGGCATCGACCCTCCGCGTACGGATTCCGGACGTAGGTGTCCTCTATACGTACGACGATGCGCCATTGCCGCAGAGATGTCAAACCACTTGGGGCACAAATAGATGATTTATCCCCAGGTTGCGGCAAGGCCGCGAGCGTCGCCGGCGGCCCGTGTCTGGTGGCGATCGGGCCCATCTCCTGGCGGCCCGGCCGCGAAGCGGGCGTCGCGATGGCCGGGGTGAAGTCGCCGGATCCGGTGTCCTGGGGGCTGGCCGAGGAGATCGCGAGGAGATCGTGGTGGGGGCGTCGGTGAAGAAGCGCGCGCCATGGGGCGGTGGGCAGGATGGTGTTCCAGGCCCGGCTCCCACCCACCGCCCCGGCTCCCGCCGACCGCCCGGCGGCCGCCTAGACGGCGAGGCGCCTGGCGTCGACGTTGCCGCTCAGGGTGTTGAGGACGCCGGGTAGCTCCGCCACGGTCTGGGCGGGCAGGCCGGTCACGGTTTCCTCCGCCAGGGCGCGCCATAGCTGCTTGACCTGGTCGGTCAGCGCCTTGCCGCTGTCGGTGAGTTCGACGATGCTGGCGCGCTTGTCGGAGGGGGCGGGTGTGCGGCGGATGTGACCGGAGGCTTCGAGCTTGCGGGTCATGAGCGTGACGCTGGGCGGTTCGACGCCGAGGGCCTCGCTGAGTTGGGCCTGGATCATCGGGCCGGTCCGGGCGAGTTCGAGCAGGAGCGCCTCCTGTCCGGGGTGCAGGCCGAGCGGGGCCAGCAGTGCCGCGGTCCTGGCGCGGTGGCGCAGGCTCAGGCGGCGGATGGCCTGGTTGATGGCGTCGGCTTGGTCGAAGTCCATGGGCGCTCCTTGACAAGTTAGTTACGCGCCTAACTATTATGCGCATAACGTTATCCGCATAACTAATTCTATGTGACGACGAGGAGCCCGATATGACCGCGAAGATCGCCGTCATCTACTACAGCGCGACAGGCTCGGTACACGCACTCGCACAGGCCCTCGCCGAGGGCGCCGCCTCGACCGGTGCCGAGGTACGGCTGCGGCGGGTCGCCGAGCTGGCCCCCGACAGCGCGATCGACCAGAACCCGCGGTGGCGGCAGCACGCCGACGCCACCGCGGCGATCGCCCAAGCCTCCGTTGAAGACCTGGCATGGGCCGACGCGTTCGCGTTCGGTACGCCGACCCGGTTCGGCACGCCGGCCGCGCAGCTCAAGCAGTTCATCGACCAGGCCGACGGGCTGTGGCAGGAAGGCGGCCTGGCCGACAAACCGGTGACCGCCTTCACCTCGGCGTACAACCGGCACGGCGGCAACGAGGCCACGATCCTGTCGCTGTCCAACGTCTTCTACCACTGGGGCGCGCTGATCGTCCCGCCCGGATTCACCGACCCGGCCGTGCACGCCGCGGGCGGCAACCCCTACGGCGCGTCCGCCGTGACGGGACCGAGCGGGAACGATCTCCAAGCCGCGGCGCTGGAAGCGGCCCGGTACCAGGGACGGCGGCTGGCCCGGACCGCGACCCGCCTGCTGGCCGGCACCCGCATCACCGACACCGTCACCGACGGGAAAGCGCTCCAGACCGTGTGAGACGGCGACGCCGACCTACGATCCCGCCCAACCCGCACCGGCCGACCGCCCTCCGAATCCCCACCGCAGATCCGCACTCGCCATCCACGACTCAGGAGACACTCGTGGCATCGCACCTATCCGCCCGCCCCCTCACCGGCAACCAGGCCACAGCGAAGAACCGTCCTGCCTGGATCGTCCTGGCGCTGGTGTGTGCCAGCCAGTTCATGGTGATCCTGGACTCCTCCATCGTTAACGTCGCACTCCCCTCGGTCGACCGTGACCTCGGCTTCACCACCACCGGCCTGGCCTGGGTGGTCAACGGCTACCTGCTCACCTTCGCCGGCTTCATGTTGCTGGGCGGCCGCGCCGCCGACCTGTTCGGCCCCCGCCGGACGCTGGCCGTCGGTCTGACCGTGTTCTCCGCCGCGAGTCTGGTCGGCGGCCTGGCGACCACCGCGGAGGCCCTGGTGGCGGCCCGCGTCGCGCAGGGCATGGGAGCCGCCATGATGGCCCCCGCGACGCTGGTCGTGATCAACGCCTACTTCACCGAAACACGCGCGCGTGCCCGGGCGTTCGGCGCCTGGTCGGCCTCCGGCGGCGTGGGCGGGATGGCCGGCGCGATCGCGGGCGGCGCCCTCACCACCGGCCTGTCATGGCGATGGGTCTTCCTGATCAACGTCCCGATCGGCGCGGTGCTGATCGCCGCGGCCGTGACCTCGCTCGTTCGCACGCAACCCGCCCGGCGGGAATCACTCGACCTCTTGGGCGCCGTCACCGGAACGGCGGGGCTGGCCGCGCTGATCTACGGGGTCATGCGGAGTACCGATCACGGCTGGACGTCCGGGCTGGTCGCCGGACCGATCGGCGCGGGCCTGCTCCTGCTCGTCGTGTTCACCGTCGTGGAAGCGCGTTTCGCCGCGCACCCGATCATGCCTCTGCGGCTGTTCACGATCCGGGGGGTCGCCGTGGGCAGCGTCATGCTCCTGCTGCTCGGAGGGGTCTCCATCGCGATGTGGTACTTCACGTCGCTGTTCCTGCAGGACGTCCTCGGCTACAGCGCGCTCGAGGCCGGGCTTGGGCAGACACCCGCGGCGGTGACGTTCATGCTGATCGCGCGGTGGGCCGCCGCTTCGCTGCCTCGCACCGGTGCGCGTCCCCTGGTGCTGGCCGGCTGTGTCGGCTTCCTGGCCGGTTTCGGCTGGCTCTCCCAGGCCGATGCGGCCGGCGGCTACGCCACCAGCGTGCTCGGGCCCACGCTGCTCATCGCGATCGGTATCGGGCTGACCTTCCCCACTCTCATGGCCGCGGCGACCGCGGATGCTCCCGAGGGTGACGCGGGGGTCGTCGGTGGCATGGTCGCCACCGCCAATCAGGTAGGTGGGTCGATCGGCCTGGCGGTGCTCGCGACGGCCGCCGGCGCCACAGCCGTGGCGGAGACCTCCGCGAACTCTCCGGTCGCCGCCCTGGCCGCCGGCTACGACCGGGTCTTCCTCATCGCGGCCGGGCTCGCCCTGGTCCTCGGGGTGGTCAGTGGGCTGCTGCCGCGGCACCGGCGCACCTGACGGCGGACTGTCGTCCGTCGCCCGTTTCTCCACCGCTTGTGGGCGACCGCGGGGACGGGATCACTGGGCGAGGGTGTGGGCGAGGTCGCGGGCGGCCTCGACGACGCGGGGACCGACCGTGTCGACGTCGAGCAGGCCGAAGGTGACGACCCCGACCGAGGCCTCCAGCCAGGGAAGCCCGCGGAGGGGGACGGCGATCCCGCGCGCGCCCTCCTGCAACTGCCCTTCGGTGACCAGGAACGGCCGGGTCGCCGCGGTCTCCGGTTCCGCCTCGTCGCGGAGGGCGAGGATGGCGAGCCCGGCCGCTCCGCGGGTGAGCGGGTGACGGGAGCCTTCCCGATAGGCGAGGTGCATGTCGGTCCACGACGGCTCGACCACGGCGACGGCCACTCCGTCGTCGCCCTCGGCCACGGTCAGATGCGCCGTGGCGCCGACCCGCTCGGCGAGCGCGCGCAGCGCGGGCAGCGCCGCCGCGCGCAGCAGGGGTTGTACGGCCTGCGCCATCACGAGCACCCCGAAACCGAGGTGGACCCGGCCCTCCGCGTCCCGCCGGGCGAAGCCCTCGTTCTGCAGGGTCGTGATCAGCCGGTAGACGACGGGGCGGCTCAGCCCGAGCTCCTGGGCCAACTCGGTGGGGGTGCGCCCCCGGTTCCCGTCGGCGAGCAGCCGCAGCAGCCGCAGCCCCCGCTCCAGCGTCTGTGCCGATTCCGCCGCCATCATCACAATCTCCTTCGAGCGCGGAGACCCCCGCCTTCAGGTGCGATTATCGCCACTTTCGGCCCGCAGCCGGGCTCGGGCCGTTCGATCCGGCCGCTCAGGGCCGGGCCGGGCGGGGCCGCCCTCTTCGCTTCGCCGCCGTGGGCGGACGCCCCGGCCGGCCGTACGGCGTGGGGGTTGTGGGCCGGGTGGAAATCGCCCACCGTGGGACGGGTGAAGACGGCGATCGTGGTCGGGGCGGGCATCTGGGGAACGTCGCTGGCGTTGCGGCTGGCGGAGACGGGATGGCGGGTGACGCTCGTCGAGCAGTACGCCCCCGGGCATGTACGGCAGGCCAGCGCGGGGGAGACGCGGCTGCTGCGGGCCGCGCACGGCGCCGACGAGTGGTACGCGCGGATGGCCAGGCAGGCAAGGGACGGCTGGCGGGAACTCGGCGCGCGGACCGGTGAGGAGCTGTATCTGGAGGCCGGGCTCATGTGGTTCGCCCGGCGGGAGGACGGCTGGGAGCGCGCCAGCGCCCACGTGCTGAAGAACCTCGACATCCCGCACGAGTTCCTCGATCCCGCCGAAGCGGGACGGCGGTTCCCCGGCTTCAAGGGGGACGACCTGGCGTTCGTGCTGTACGAGCCGGAGGCAGGGCTGATCCGGGCCCGTCGCGCCACCCAGGTGACGGCGCGGCTCGCCGTCGCGGCCGGTGTCACCCTCGTCCGCGCCAGGGCCGTGCCGTACGGCGACGCGGAGGGGAACGCCGGGCCCGCGATCGTCGCCGACGGTGAGGTGCTGCGGGCGGACCGGGTCGTCTGGGCCTGCGGCGGATGGCTGCCCACCCTGTTCGATGCCGAGGTCGAGGTGACCCGGCAGGACACGCTGCACTTCGACGTGCCACGGGAGTGGTCCACGCCGCCGCTGCCCGCGTTCTGCGACTACGAGGGATCGGCGTACGGCCACGGTGACGTGGACGGGCTCGGGATGAAGGTCACCAGCGACGTCGAGGGCGAGCCGTTCGACCCGCAGGAGGGCAGCCGCCGCGTCCTGCCCGAGAGCGAGGAGGCGGCCCGCGACTACCTGCGGCGCAGGTTCCCCTCCCTGGCGGGTGCGCCGGTGCTGTTCAGCCAGGTCTGCCAGTACACGCTCACCCGCGATGCCGAATGGATCATCGCCGAGGTTTCCGGCGGGATGTGGCTGCTCGGTGGCGACTCGGGGCATGGCTTCAAGCACGCACCGGCCCTGGCCGGGTACGTCGCGGACCTTCTCGACGGCAGGCGGGAGGTGGATCCCCGGTTCGGCCTCCACGCCCGTGTGCCGGCCCGGGGACTGCGGACCAGCGGCGCGACGTAGGTCAGGCGAGCGGGCGACCGCTCTGGAGCCAGGCGCCGAACTCGTCGAGGTTGATGAGACCGTCGCCGTCGGTGTCGACCTTGGTGATCACACCCTGGGCGCCCTCGACGGTGATCCGCTCGCCGAGCACCTCCATGAGGCGCACCAGTTCCTCGGCCGAGATCAGGCCGTCGTCGTCGCTGTCGACGAGGTCGAACGTCGCCGCGTACTCGCTCATGTCTTCTCCTCGCCCGGCGGCTCCTCGGCGTCCGAGAGCGTCCCGGCTGTCGGTTCACGTTGGCGAGCAGCACGATAGCCGGATAAGTCACGATCGGTGTCGTTTTACGGCAAGCCCACGGCGGTGCGGCCTCCGGTTCGATGGACGGGACAATGGGCCGGTGCGAGTCGGGATTCTGGGACCACTGCTGACATCGGCGGCGGAGATCAGGGGTGCCCGGCTGCGTGCCCTCGTCATCCGGCTCGCGCTGGACCCCGGGCGGGTCGTCACGACCGAGCGGCTGATCGATGATCTGTGGGAGACCGATCCCCCGGAGAACCCGAGCGCCGCGCTGCAGTCGCTGGTCTCCAGGATCAGACGGCAGGTGGGGACGCTGATCGTCTCGCATCCCGCCGGCTATCGCCTGGACGCCGACGTGGACGCGGCCGAGTTCGAGAACCTGGCCGACAGCGGCAGGCGCGCACTGCGCGAGGGAGATCCGGCGCGGGCGGCCGCCCGGCTGCGGGAGGCGCTGGCACTGTGGCGGGGCGAGGCGCTGGCCGACGCCGCCGGGCTGGCCTTCACGGCGGCTCCGGCCGCGCGCCTGGACGAGATGCGGCTGTGTGCCGTCGGCGACCGTGTCGAGGCCGATCTGGCGACCGGTGTCCCCGGAGCCGCCCTCGTCGCCGAGTTGCGTGACCTCGTGGCGGCGCATCCGTTGCGGGAGCCGTACCACGTGCTGCTGATCAGGACGCTGCTGGCGGACGGGCGGAGGGCGGACGCGCTGGCGGCGTACGAACGGGTGCGCCTGCTGCTGGCCGACGAACTGGGGACCGATCCCGGCGACGATCTGCGCGCGGCGCACATGACCGCGCTGGGCGGGGGTGCGGCTCCGGTCCGGCGGGACAACCTGCCCGCCGGACTGACCACCTTCGTCGGCAGGTCCGATGACGTACGGCGGGTGAGCGAGCTGCTGGAACATCGGCGCCTTGTCACGCTCACCGGGCCCGGTGGCGCGGGCAAGACCCGCCTCGCGATCGAGGTGGCCGCACGCATGGTTCCGGTGGCGGGCCCGGACGCGTCGGCTCTGGTTCCCGACGGTGTGCGGCTGGTCGAGCTGGCTCCGGTGGGCGCGGACGCCGTCGCGGCGGTCCTGCGCAACACTGTGGGGCCGATTTCCGAACTCGCCGACCGGCGGATGCTCCTGGTGCTGGACAACTGCGAGCACGTCGTCGAGGTGGTGGCGGAGCTGGCGGAGCAGCTGCTGGCGGCGAATCCGGGCGTGCGGATCCTGGCCACCAGCCGTGAACCGCTCGATCTGCCGGGCGAGACGCTCCACCCCGTGAAGCCACTGGACCTGGCTCCCGCGATGGAGCTGTTCGCCGATCGGGCCGCCGCCGTCAGCCCGGATTTCGCGCTCGACGAGTCGACCTCGGGTGAGGTGGCCGCGATCTGCGCGCGGCTCGACGGTATGCCGCTGGCCATCGAGCTGACGGCGGCCAGGTTGCGCTCGCTGACTCTCCCCCGGCTGGCCGCCGGGATCGGGGACCGGTTGCTGGATCGCGGCAGTCGTACGGCACAGCGGCGGCATCGCACCCTGCGCGCGGTCATCGGCTGGAGCTGGGATCTTCTCGACGAGGACGAGCGCACGTTGCTGGCGCGGATGTCGGTGTTCGCGGGCGGCGCCACGCCCGAGGCGGTCGAGCGGGTCTGCGGGGCCGACCTGGACGTGCTGGTCTCGCTGGTCGACAAATCGCTCGTCCAGGCGAGCGGGGACCGCTACCGGCTGCTGGAGAGTGTGCGCAGATTCGCCGCCGAGCGGCTCGCCGCCGCCGATGCCGAGGGGGTGCGGCGGGCCCATCTGGCGCACTGTCTGGAGTTCGCCGAGGCGGCCGACCCCCTGTTGCGTACGGGCGAGCAGGTGCGGGTGCTGGCGGAGGTCGACGCTGAGCGCGGGAACCTCGACGCCGCCCTGCGTCACGCCGTGGCGACCGACCGCCGGGCCGCGTTGCGGCTGTTCGCCGCGCTCACGTGGACGTGGATCATGCGCGGGCAACGGCGCGAGGCCGCCGAGTGGGCGGCGGTGCTCGGCGCGGGCGAGCCGCCCGAGGGGCTGGAGCTGGAGCACGCCCTGTGCCGGGTGATCGACCCCGCCGGCCGGCCGGGGGACGCGCCGCGTGTGCTGCGCGAGTCCGACCGGCCGGTCGCCCTGGTGGCGTGGTCACTCGCGGACGGGTACGGCGGAGACGTCGTGGACCAGGTCAGGGCCGCGACGGCGGGGTTCGCCGACCACCGCGACCCCTGGGCTCGGGCCACGGTCCGGCTGGTGCGAGGGCTCGTCATGTTGGAGTTCACCCCCGGAGGCGCCGACGCCGCCGAGAAACTGCTGGATGAGGCGCTGACCGGATATCTCCAGATCGGAGAACGCTGGGGTTTGTCGATGGCCCGCTACTGGCTGTCGCTGGCGCTGGAGAACAGGGGCGACTCGGCGAGGGCGCTTGCTGTGCTTGAGCAGGCGGCGGCGAGCGCGGCGGAGATCGGCTGTCCCCAGGTGCTGCCCGCCCCGGGGATGCTCGCCGTACGGCTGGCGCAGTTGCGCGGGCGCACCGGCGACCTGGCCGGAGCGCGGGCGGGGCTGTCGGCGGCGCGGGAGGGCGTCGAGCGGACCGGTGACGTGCTCGCCCTGGCCAGGATCGAGCACGCGCTGGGCGAGCTGGCCCGCCGCCGCGGCGACAGGGCGGAGGCGTCGCGCAGGCTGAACCTGGCCGTCGGGCTGCTCGACGGGCTGTTCGCGCCGCCGCAGTTCCTTTCGCTGCTGGAGGTCGAGGTGTGCCGGTCGCTGGAGCTCGACGAGGGCCGTGCCTGGGCGCGGTCCGCCCTTGACCGCGCGTTCGACGACGACATCGCGAGAGCGGCCGTGTTCGAGGGCGTCGCGGAGTGGTGCCTGGCCGTGGGCGACCCGCGCCGGGCCGCGATCCTGCTCGGCACGGCCCGGCGGTTGCGCGGCATCGAGGACACCGCCGACGAGGCACTCCGCGAGCTGATCGGACGCTGCGCCGGCCTGCTCGGCCCGGACGCGTTCGCCGCCGCCTGGAACTCACACCATGGCCAGATAGGCGGCGAGTTCCTCGACTGACGACGTGGCCAGCCCGATGTATCCGTCCGGCCGGACCAGCACATACGTCTCGTCCCCGTACGGCTCGGCGAGCTCGTGGGCGTGGATCTCGCGGCCGGGCACGTCGGCGACGACGGCGGGCACCGGCCCCGACGACAGCAGCGTGAAATGCGGCCCCCGGAAAAGGTCGAACAACCGCACGGGTGTCCCGTCCGCCAGGTGGCGGCGGCCGTCCGGCGCCCGATCTCCTCCCCGCCGCGCCAGCGAACCGCCCCGGTAGCTGAGCAGGAGCTGCTGGGTCTCCTCGTCGCGTTTGTACGCCTTCTTGTCGTGCAGGGCGGTGCTCAGACCGAGAGCGTGGGCGGCGACCGGCAGCCGCTCCTCCTCATAGGTGTCCAGCAGCGCCTCCGGCGCTCCCGACAGCACCCGGGCGAGCTTCCAGCCCAGGTTGTACGCGTCCTGCACGCCGGTGTTGAGCCCCTGGCCGCCGGCGGGCGAGTGCACGTGGGCCGCGTCACCCGCGAGGAAGACCCGCCCGACCCGATATCGCTCGGCCATGCGGATGTTCACCCTGTAGAGCGAGGCCCACAGCAGCTCGCCGATCTGGACGTCGCGCAGCATGGACCGCTCGGCGAACACCTTCCGGAAGCCGGACAGGGTCAGCTCCGGCGTGACTCCGGGCCGCAGCTGGGCCATGAACTGGAAGGTGTCGGTGCCCGCCATGGGGAACAGCGCCACCATCCCCTTGCCCGGCCTGACCCATACGTGGATGTGCGCGCGATCGAGCCCGTCGATCCGGACGTCACCGATGAGCATCCGCTCCTCATCGCGGGTCTCCCCGGCGAATCCCACCTCCAGCGTCTTGCGCACGAAGCTCCTGCCGCCGTCCGCCGCGACCAGGTAACCCGCCCGCACGGTCTCGCCGGTGCCGAGCACGGCGCTCACGCCGTCCTCGTCCTGCCGCAGGCCGACCAGCTCGGCCCCCTGCTCCACCGTGCCGCCCAACTCGGCCAGGCGCTCGCGCAGCACCGCCTCCGTGCGCCACTGCGGGTTCATGATCACCATGGGGTACGGCACGGCGGGGGTCGGGTCCTTGAGCTTGTGCATCCGGCCCCGGTACACCGGAACCCTGCCGATCCGGACCCGGAGCGGGGGATAGACCGTGCCCGTCTCAAGGAGCGGGTCGACCACGCCGAGATCGTCGAACACCTCCAGGGTGCGCGGCTGGAGTCCCTTGCCCTTGGATCCGTCGAACGGCCGGGGCGCCTTCTCGACGATCCGGAAGCCGACGCCGCGCCGGGCGAGGTCGATGGCGAGAGTCAGGCCGGTCGGCCCCGCGCCGACGACGAGAACGTCTGTGCGGTTGTCTGTGTCACTGCCCATGGCGGCACTGTCCCGGCCGCCGCTGCCAGATCACTGTCACGCCCGCCCGCGGCGCTGTCGTCCACCGACTGCCTTCGGATAGATAACTACAGTTATTATAACTGTAGTTATCTATCTGGGAGGGGCGCCATGGACAAGCCTGCCCACATGTTCGACAGGGACAGCGAGTGGGCCTCCCTCACCCGCTTCGTGGGAAACGAAGCCAAGGGGGCGACCATCGGGGTCATTTACGGCCGCCGAAGGCAGGGCAAGACCTTCCTCCTTGACGCCCTCTGCAAGGCGGCGGGCGGTTTCTACTTCGCCGCCACGGAGGCGACTGAGAGAGAGACCCTGACGAGGCTCGGCGCCGAACTCGCCGAGCACCTGGGGCTGCCTTCGGCCGTCGGTCTCGCCGACTGGTACCAGGCGGTCGACTGGTTGCTCGCTCTGGGCCGGGACCGGCCGGTCCCGGTGGTCATCGACGAGTTTCCGTATCTGGTCCAGGCGACGCCCTCGCTGCCCTCGATCATCCAACGCGCGTACGCGCCCAACCGGAATGAGCGGACACAGTCGCGTACGCGGTTGCTGTTGTGTGGCTCGGCGATGTCCTTCATGGGCCGGCTCCTCACCGGAAACGCTCCGTTGAGAGGGAGAGCCGGGCTGGAAATGGTGGTTCCGACCCTCGACTATCGCCTTGCCGCGCGCTTCTGGGATATCGATGACCCGCGCTTGGCCGCGCTGACCCACTCGGTGGTGGGGGGAACCCCTGCCTACCGTACGGAGTTCCTTCACGGAGATCGGCCAGAGAGCCTGAGCGACTTCGGGCCGTGGATCGTGCGGAACGTCCTCGATCGGGACAGTCCTCTCTTCCGCGAGGCGCGTCACCTGCTGGCAGAGGAGCCGAACCTTCGGGATCAGGGGTTGTACCACTCGGTGCTCTCTGCCATCGCGGCCGGCAACAACGCGCGCAGCGGCATCGCGTCCTTCATCGGACGCAAGGTGACGGACCTCGCACATCCCCTGACAGTGCTCGAGGACGCGGGACTCGTCAGACGTGAGGAGGATGTTTTCCGGGCGGCACGCACGACGTATTGCATCGCCGAACCGCTCGTGACCTTCTACCACGCGGTCATGCGACCTGAATGGTCACGGCTTGACCGCGCCGGGCAGGCGGCTCGGGTGTGGGAGGAGAGCAGTGACAGGTTCCGCGGGCGGGTCGTCGGCCCTCATTTCGAGGCACTGTGTCGTGATTGGGCCCAGTTCTACGCTGGTTCCGAAACCTTCACGGCATCGCCATCGCACGTCGGCCGAGGGGTCGTCAACGACGCGGCCCGGCGCACGAGCCACGAGGTGGATGTCGTGGTGACCGGAGCCGCGACGGGAAGCAGGCGCCCGCTTCTGGCGATCGGTGAGGCGAAGTGGGGGGAGCGCGTCGGACTGGGCCATGCGGAACGCCTACGGCGGGTCCGCGAGGTGCTGCGGGGCCGCACGGACGTCGATGCCTCCGCCGCACGGCTCGTCCTTTTCAGCGCGGCGGGATTCACCGACGAGCTGCGCGAGCTGGCGTCGGGCGACGACGAGGTGCGGCTGATCGAGGTGGCCGATCTTTACCGGGATTGAGACCGGTTCCACCGGGGCGGGGCAGTGGGTTGCAGGTCAGGCACAAGCGGCTGAGCCCATGGTGATCCCATGGACCTGTCCGACGCCGTTCAGTCGCTCACCTCGCCGGTGACCCCCATTCGGGGTGGTCGCATGCCCGGTCCCGTCGGAATGAGCATCCTTCTGCTCTGCTGGCTGGCCCTGGGCGTCCTCCCGTTCGTGTTCTCCGTACCGGATCTGCGGCTCGCGACCGGTCAGATCGGCACCCCCGGCACGCTCACGGTCGTTTCCTGCGAGTCCCTGGGGAAAGGCCGGTACGACTGCAAGGGACGGTTCACGCCGGACGGAGGCGGCGACGCCGTAAATGTGGACGCCTCTCCCGACTCCCGGGCGGGCGACGTCATCCCGGCCCGGCTCACCCCGGAGGGCGACCGTGCCCTTCCCACGGGTGTGAAGGGCGTCCTGGGAGCGCTGGCCCTGCCCGCGCTCGGTGCCGGCGCGCTGGCCTTCCTCCCGTACGTGGTCCTGTACGTGTTCGGCGTACGGCGGGGCCGCAGAACGGCGGTGATCGCCGGAAGCGCGGTCACCGCCGTGTCGCTCATCATGATGATCGTGGGCGTTGCCGCCGCCCTGGCATGATCACTAGGGTTTCGCCCCTATGGTCGACAAGATCACCTCATGGGCCGCGCGAGCCGCGCTTGCCATCTGGCTGGGGGCGGTCGCCGCCGCCGGGTACCCCACCTGGGAGTGGTGGCGGTTCGAGTCGGAACCAGGCGGGACCGTTTCAGGGTTCGACTGCGTCGGCCGCTGGGGCCACTCCTCATGGGTGGACTGGCTTCTGACACCGGTACGGACGGACATCGGGGCGATCCTGAGCGTCTCTGAGATGTGGGCGGTTCCCGCGCTGCTGGTCGTCGGGGCGTTCCTCGCCGGTCGCGGCTGCGGCGATCCACGCGTGGCGGGGCGACGAGGAGCCGCCGCGCTCGCCCTCATGGCCGTCGCCCGGCCGCTCACGTGGGATTACTTCGACAGCGAGGCGTGTGCCCCGGTGCCCTTGCTCAGCCGGGCCTGGTTCGGCGAGGTGGCCTGCGGTTGGGGAAGCACGGAGACGGCCTTGCTGGTGACCGCCCTGCTGGTGACCGCCCTGCTGGTGCTGCTCGCGTCGACGCTCACACCCCGTGGTCCGCGAGCGCCGCTCCCGCGCACGGCCGTGTCCGTCGCCGTCGTTCCCGCACCCGGGTCGCCCGTGCCGTACGAGCACAGGGGAATGGTTTGGCGGCGGTCGGTGGCGCTCCTGGTCGACTATCTGATCGTCGTCCACATCCTGGGGGCCGTCCTCAGGGGGTTGCTGTCCATGATCCCCGGTGATTCCGGGTCCGGCCTGGAGCACGGGGTGCTCAACCGGGTCGCCTCGTGGCCGCTCGACTTCGAGCCGCGTTCGCACGCGATCATGCTGGCGATCTTCCTCTATTTCTGGTCGCAGCATGTGCTGTGGGGGCGGACGCCGGGACAGCGGCTGCTCGGCCTGCGGGTCGTCCCCGCGGGCCCCATGATCACAAGGCGTGTCGTGGACGTGCTCGCGGGTTCGACCGCCGACCCGGCGGCCACCACGCCGGTCGCGGCGGGTGCGGTGCCGAGGCAGGAGGGGGGACGGCGTCCACACGGACTGCGGGGGAGGCGGGCGGCGCTGCGCACGCTGGTCTTCCCGGTCGTCACCCTGCTGCCCGAGGTCGGGTTGGTCGTTCTGATCGCGGACGCCCTTGTGGCGTTGCTCGCTCCGGACGGCCGCGCCCTCCACGACCTCGCGGCGGGCACCGCCGTCGTACACGATCGGCGCTCGACGCCCGGACGCCTTGCTTCGCCATCCGTCCCTGATCGTCGGTGACGACGGGCCCGTACGGCGGGGTGTTCCGCCGTACGGGCCGGGGGCGCTGACCGACGTCAGCCGACGGTGCAGGTGACGGTGGGCACGCTGTTGCCGCCGCTCCAGGAGCCGAGGAAGCCGAACGACGCGGTGGCGTTCGGTGCCAGGGAGCCGTTCCAGCTCACGTTCTTGGCGGTCACGTCCGCTCCGCTCTGGGTGACCGTGCCGTTCCAGCTCTGGGTGATCTGCTGACCGCCGGTGAACGTCCACTTCACGGTCCATCCGTTGATCGCGGCGGATCCGGAGTTCTTCACCGTGACGTCGCCCTGGAAGCCGCCTGTCCACTGGTTCGTGATCGTGTAGGTCGCCGCGCAGCCCCCACTGCCCGTCGGCGTCACCGTGGGGCTGGCGCTCGGGCTGGGGCTCGGGCTCGGGGTGGTGCCGGAGAGCAGGGCGGCCAGCGCCGGGTACCAGCGGTCGCTCATCTTCTGGTCGCCCGAACTGTTGGGATGTACGCCGTCATAAGTGTCGGCGCTCGTGCTGAACCCGGTCCACTGGTCCACCACGACGATGGGGGACTGCGTGGTCGTCTTCCCCGCCGCCCAGCCGGGGATCGCGTTGTTCAGCGCGACGGCTCGGGCGCCGCATTCCGAGCAGGTGCTCGGGTTCATCGGAATGATCTTCGCGACGAGGATCTTCATGTTCGGGTTGCTCGCCCGCATCTGATCCACGAGCTTGCTGTACGCGGCGAGGATCGTGTCGGTGGGGCGGTTGTTCCAGACGTCGTTCGTGCCGAAATGCATCAGCACGATGTCCGGCTGGGTCGCGGAGAGCCAGCCGGGAAGCTGGTTCTGGTCGGCGACGTTCGTGACGAGGGCGCCACCGTGGCCCTCGTTGTCCCCGTCGTACGGCAGCGAGCACCCCTGGGGGCCGAGCGTGCCGACGAAGTCGATCGATGTGTAGCCGCTGTTCTGCAATCGGTTCCACAGGATCGATCTCCAGCAGCCGGGGGATCCGGTGATCGAGTCACCCAGCGGCATGATCCGGACCGTGGCCGCCTCGGCGGGCCCGGCGATCAAAAACCCGATCAGCAGGACGAGGGCTGTCAGCAGGGCACTCTTCTTCGGCGTCTTCGGCATCGCGAACTCCCGTCGTCGGTCGGGCGCGATGGTAGGAAACCTGCGCGGATCCGCCCAGGGCCCGCTCCCGTCGCAGGCGACCGACCTGCGGCTTCCCTACGTGGTGGTGTGTACGTTTCATCGGACGTGCTCAGGCCGCGCCTCTCGACCTCGTGTCTGACTCGTGTCTGATCTGCCGGGTCCCGGCCTCCTCGACGCACCTCGTCCATTTCATGGTCCTCGCGCCCCGGTACGCGGGCGCGCCGAGCCCCGGAACCCCGAAGACCGGACGCACAAGAGGCGCCTGAGGACGGGACCCCCGCCTATGAGCATCGCCGCTGACCGAATATGCTGGCGCAACGTCAGTTTCGTATCCCAGAGGGAGAACTTTGCGATGTACAAGGAATTCGCCGGCGAGGTCGTGATGTGGCTGATCCCCGTCGTCGTCCTTCTGGGACTCGCCGTCCTGATCACCACGACGGCCTGACGCCAAGCGTCCAGCGGTACCAGCAGTACGCCCCGAAGCAACGGGGCGGCACCCGACGAGGAGGCCGGACCATCGAGGTCCGGCCTTTTCGCTGCCCGAGTCCGGGGCGTCAAGCCGACCGGGGACGAGGTCAGCGGCCCAGCTCGGCGATCAGCTTCCGGTACGCCGCGAAGGCCGGCTTCTGCGTGTAGTCGTCGGTCATGAGACCGAATCGGTGGAACAGGCCCGGCACGGAGCTGTCGGCGTCCCGCAGCGCGAAGTGGACGTAGCCGCCGATGTTGACCGCGGCACGGCAACCGTCGACTGCCCGGATGATCGTCTCCACCACCCACGCCTGCTGCTCCGTCGTACGCCCGGGTCCGGTGGGCCAGCCGTTCTCGGTGATGTACAGCGGCACCGCCGGGTCGATGCCCGCCGGGGTGAGGCGCTCGGCGCGGTGCAGCGCGAGCAGGCCCGTGACGGTGTCGTGCAACCGGTCGGGGGAGACGGGCATGAAGACGTCCGGGAAGAAGTCCAGACCCACATAGTCGAGAGCGTCCGCGAACGCCTGCCCGCCCTCCTCGACGAGCGAGGCGACGAAGCCGGCGGCCGGGCCGAACAGCGGCGTCGTGTTGAATCCGATCTTCAGGTGGTCGAAGCCCTGCCGCCGGGCCTCGTCCTTTGCCGCGAGCACGCCCTCCACCACGGCTCGGCGGATGTTCGGGTAGTAGCCGTCCAGCGTGGGATTGCCCGCCACATTGGGCTCCTCGGTCACCTGCAGGGTCATGGCACGGTGTCCGTGGCGACGGACGAGGTCCCGGACGAAAGCGGTGAACCCGGCGACGTCGCCGCTCCGCGACTGGAACTGGGCGACCAGGTCCAGGGCGCGCCCCTCGCCGGCGTAACGCTCGACCCGCTCAGGCGTCCGCACATGGGTGCGAGGGTCGTCGGGGTCGGTGAATCCGAGGTAGCCGCGCACCAGGAAAGGCCGCTCACCGGACTGCAGCGACCTGAGCGCGTCGAGGATCCGCTCCGGATCGTCCGCCGGCCCCGTGGCCAGCCCTCCCGTGTCGTCGCCGGTGATCCCGCCGGGGTAGACGCCGAAGATCAGCGCGTCGGGCATGTCGGAGGTCGAGGTCATGATCGGTTCCTTTCGTCGTGCCGGGACGGGGCGGCCTCGCCGGTCGGCTCACCGCCGGCGGGCCAGGGCAGGGTTCCGGAGGAGACCTCGTCGGCGATGGCGTTCACCCAGCCCAGCTCGGCGCGCGCCATGTGCAATGCGTACTCGGCCTCGATGACGTGCAGGCGCGGCACGCCGCCGGACGCCAGCACTTCCCGCAGGGTCCGCTCGTCGTCGGCGATGGCCGCGCGGAGCCGCCCCGCCCGCTCGCGGAGCGCCTCCGCCGCCCCCTCCTGGCCCAGCGCGCCGAGGTAGGCGACGGCGGTGAGGAAGACCGGGTACTCGCGCCGGGGATTGCGGATCTGCTCGTCAAGCCGCGCGACGAACGCGGCGCGGCCCTCCCCGGTCAGCGCGTAGACGGTGCGGGCCGGCCGGTTCCCCTCCCGCACCCGGGCGCTCGGCGTGATCCACCCCTGTCCTTCCAATGCGGCCACCACGTCGTACAGCGAGCCGCGGTTGATCCGGACGCTGGCGTCCTTGCCGCGCTCGCGTAGCACGGCGGCCATCTCGTAGGGATGCATGGGCCGCTCCATCAGCAGACCCATCAGGGCCACGGCCAAGGGATTGTCCGCGCTGCGTGCCATAGTCGCCTCCTGATATCAGAAACCGACTATATACGGTTGATGGCCGACTGGGTCTCCGGCCGACCCGGAGTCGCGCCGAACGTCCGCCGTTGGGGCTGTTCCTGCATGACATCCGGATTTCCCCTGTTTAGGGACGTAACGGGGACAAAACCCCGCGATCTCTGCATGTCGCCCATGTGCTCACAAAAGTGCCATGCTTGTTGACCTTGATTCGGGAGAGTTGATCATGTGATACTGCGCGCAGGGTGTCAGTGATGCGAGGGGGAATCGCATTGCCGGCGCGGCAGTAGGGGCGAGGGAAAGCGGAGGTACGAACGGGGCTGGGGAACGTCATAACGGCCTATTCGATACCGACCCACGTCAAACGCAACGGTGGCGGGTGACGTAATGCCCTCCGGGCGCCTCGACTGTCCTTTGCCGGCCAGTAGGCGGCTGCGGGTGTTGTGTGCACCGCACGTGAATTCCTGCTGGGAGAACGTCGAAATGTCAACAGAAGTCGTCGCACCTGCCCCCGAGGCGAGGACTGTGCCCTTCTACCGCAGCCTGACCCGGTACGCCCGTGACCCCATCCGGGCCTTCGAGGAGGCGGGAAAGCAGGCCAACGGCGAGCTCGTCCGCCTCAACATGGGCCCCTTCAAGCCCTATCTGGTGACGCATCCCGATCACGTCCAGCACGTCCTGCGCGTCAACTGGTCGAACTACGTGCGCGAGGGCATGTTCTGGGATCCGTTGAAACCCCTGCTTGGTGACGGCATCCTCTCGGACGGGACGGGCTGGCAGGAAAGCCGGAAGATCCTCCAGCCGCTGTTCACCGCCAAGTACGTGGACTCGCTCACGGAACGCATGGCGGAGATCCTCACGGAGCAGATCGAGGAGACGATCCGCCCCGGAGAGCGCTTCAACGTCGTCACCGCGGTGTCCCAGATCGTGCACCCGACGATCGTCCGGCTCTTCTTCGGCGACAAGATCTCCCGCGATGACATCGCCCAGTTGGTCCCCGCGTACGACACCGCCGTCACCTCCAAGGCGATCCGGCTGGTCCTGCCCTTCGTCCCCGGCAAGGTTCCCCTGCCCGGTGACAAGGCGTTCGAGCGCTCCGTGAAGACGATCAACGAAGTCGCGTACGCCCGGATCAGCGAGATCCGCAGCAGGGCCAATGACGATCGCGACGTCGTCTCGTTCGTCTGCCGGGCTCGGAATCACGAGATCGGTGAGATCGGCGCGAAGAAGATCCGCGACGACATCGTCGCCATGCACGGCGCTTCCACGGAGACCTCGGCGACGGCGCTCACGTGGGTGTGGGTGGCGCTCGACGCCTACCCCGACGTCGCCGCGCGTGTCTACGAGGAGATCGACCGCGTGGTCGGGGGCGACCCGATCAGCCCGGCGCACCTGCCGGAGCTGCGGTACCTCCGGATGTTCATCAACGAGCTTCTCCGTCTCTACCCGGCGGGCTGGCTCCTGCCGCGCATGGCGGTGAAGGACGACGTCATCGGTGGGGTCAAGATCAAGGCCGGTTCGACAGTGATGATCAGCTCCTACCTGACGCACCGGCTGCCGGAGTTCTGGGATCGCCCGCTCGAATTCGACCCGGAGCGGTTCGCCCCGGAGAACGAGGGGCGGCGGAACCGGTACGCGTACTTCCCCTTCGGCGGTGGGCCGCACCAGTGCCTCGGGCAGCACCTGTTCATGATGGAGGCCCTGCTTCTCGTCGGGGGCATCCTGAGCAGGTTCCGGCCGGTCGTCCACACGTCGGTGCCGGTCACGCCACGGCTGGCCTCGTCCCTGCGGCCGAACCAGAACTTCGAGATGACCCTCGTACCGGTCGAGCGCGCCTGATCATGCACGGGCACCACTCCAGCACGACGAAGAGTACGAGCATGTCCGCGGAACGGTTCGCGGCCGCCTCCGACATGGGGAGGATCGCCGCGCTCGCCGCCGCGGCCGGGCGCGACCTCCGCAGGTGCGCGGAGTCCTACGACGACCTGTTCGGAGGGAAACCTTTCGACCCCGGCTTCTTCGGCTCCCTGTCCCTCGTGGGTGCGTTCGGTTCTCCCTGGGCGACGGTGGACGAGTTGCGGATCGTCAACCGGGCCGCGCTGTGGGTCTTCGCCGTCGACTGGCAGATCGACGTGACGGCGACGTCCGCGCAGGACGTCGATCTGATCGTCCGTGACTGCCTGGCGGCGGCGGACGGTACGACGGAGCCCGCCACCCCGCTCACCCGGTTCCTCGTCGACATCCGGGACGAGCTCGCGTCCGTGTCCGCCTTCGGGACCGCGCGCCCCATCTGGCGGGCGCAACTCGAACGGATGCTGACCGCCATGGCCCGCGAATGGCGCTGGAACGACGCCCGCGAGAGCGCCGGTGACGAGGAGGAGGGTGCGTCCGGCCCTGGCGGAGGCCGGGTCCTGCCGGATCTGGAGGAGTATCTGGCCAACGCCGACGGCACCGGGTCCTCCTTCGTCAACGTCTCCCACTGGATCTTCACCGGTGATCCACGGACGGTGGGCCTCCTCGATGAGCTCATGGTGGTCGGCGCGGAGGTCCAGCGGTACCTCCGGCTGCTCAACGATCTCGCCACCTACCGCAGGGACGTCGGCTGGGGCGATGTGAACGTGCTGATGCTCGGCGTCGGCCGTACCGAGGTGTCGGAACGGATGTCAGTGCTCGCGGACCGTGCCGGAGAACTGCTCGAATCGCTGCGGGACGCGTGCCCGCGGGCGGTCGCCTATCTGGAATGCCAGGTCGGGTTCAACACGGGGTTCTACGGCGGCGCGGACTATTGGGGCGAGATGTGAGCATTGGCGATCTGGTTGTTCCGGAAGGCGCGGAGGCCCTCGTCGCCGCCGCCGACGAGCTGGTCGCCGGGCTGATGGCCCGGCCCTGGGGACAGGTCTCCCCGTCGGTGTACGAGACCGGCCGCCTGGTGACGCTGGCTCCCTGGCTGGCGGGCCACGCCGAGCGGATCGACTTCCTGGTCCGGACCCAGCATCCGGACGGCAGCTGGGGCGCGCCGGACGGGTACGGGCTGGTCCCCACCCTCAGCGCGACCGAGGCGCTGCTGTCCGCGCTGTCGCGCGGCGACACGGGCTCCCGGCCCGAGACGGCGGCAGAGGTGGCCGGCGCGGCGGACCGCGGGTTGCGCGCGCTGTCCGCCTGGCTCGGTGGCGCGTCCTCCCCGGCCCCGGCCGACCACCTGCGGTCCTCCTCATCCGGTACGCCCGTGGACGTGGCCGCCCTGCCGGACATGCCGGCGCTGGACATGATCGTTCCGTCCCTGGTCGTGGCGATCAACGAGCATCTGGACGCGCTGGACCGCACTCCCGGAGCCGCCGTCGACGCCGCCGGGCGGCGGCTCGGCATGCCGCCCGGCATGAGCACGGACCGGCTCGCGATGGTCCGGGCGCTGGTCGCCTCGGGTGCCGACCTGCCGGAGAAGCTGGTGCACGCCCTGGAGATCGCGGGTGGCGTGGCGAGCGGGGCGACGGCGGTCCGGCCCACCTCGATCGGGACCATCGGCGCCTCACCGGCCGCCACCGCCGCGTGGCTCGGTGACCGCGGCCTGCTCGATCCCACCGATCGTTCGTTGCGGCACCTGGAGGCGGTCGCGCGACGGCACGGCGGGCCGGTGCCGGTCGGGCTGCCGATCACCGTGTTCGAGCGCGCCTGGGTGCTCAGCTGGCTGGCCCGCGCGGGCATTCGCCTCGACGTGCCGCCGGAGATGCCCGCGGACATCAGGGCTGCGATCGGCCCGTCGGGAACCCCGGCGGGTCCGGGCCTGCCGCCCGACGCCGACACGACGTCCGTCGCGCTGTACGCGCTGGCGCTGCTGGGCGTGCCGTGCGAGCCCGCCGGTCTGTGGGCGTTCGAGACGGACACGCATTTCTGCACCTGGCCGGGCGAGGACGGGTTTTCGGTCAGCGTCAACGCCCACGTGCTCGACGCCTTCGGCCAGTACGCGGTCGCCCGCCCGGATGACGCGGCCCGTTACCTTCCGTACGTGCGGAAGCTGGCGGTTCTGGTGCGCGACCACCAGCGGCCGGACGGGAGCTGGGATGACCGGTGGCACGCCTCGCCGTACTACGCGACGGCGTGTTGCACGCTCGCGCTGGCCGACTTCGGCGGTGAGGAGGGGGCGGACGCCGTACGGCGGGCCGTGCGGTGGGTCCTGTCCACCCAGCGACCGGACGGATCCTGGGGCAGGTGGGAGGGAACGGCGGAGGAGACGGCCTACGCCATGCAGATCCTCCTGCTCACCCGGCACCACCAGTCGGCGGGGGCACGCGATGCCGAGGCGACCGATGCCAAAGCGACCGGGGCCAAAGCGACCGGGGCCGGAGTGACCGGGGCCGAGGTGACCGAGGCGGCGGCCCGCGGCTACGCCTTCCTGCTGGAACCCGCGGGTCAGGCGGAGGACCCGCCGCTCTGGCACGACAAGGATCTCTACCTGCCAGTGGCCATCGTGCGCGCGGCCGTCCTGGCGGCGCTGCACCTCGCCAGGACCGATCCGGTTGTTATGGAGTGGTACGGACAGTTATGATCTTGACGACCCGCTCACGGGTGACAAATGCAAATATATTCGGACATTGAGTCGGTAAATGCATAGTCGCCTTGAGGGGATTTAATGCCTTTTGCTAAGGTACCCCGGGTGCGGCGCGGCAATTATGCCGTGCCGCTGTCGCGGCATCAATAGGTGGCACTCGTTAATTGCCGGGAAACGTGCCGCGGGATTCTCTGACATTGCTGGACGGGTATCTATGCGCTTCCGCAATTCGCGTGTAAGGACCAAGGTCACGGCCTTGCTCGTGTCGCTCACCGCGCTGTGGGCGTTCGCCGCCTGGGTGACGCTGCGGGAGGGTGTGAACCTGCTCGGCGCGACCACGATCGACGGCAGCGTGGCCGAGCCGAGCGAGCCCCTGCTGCTCGAGTTGCAGCGCGAGCGGCGGCTCTCCGTCGCCCGGCTCGGCAACTCCACGGCGTACTCCCGCCAGGAGCTGCAGGACCAGCGGGCCCGCACTGACAAGGCCCGGGCGGAGTTCAAGCGCTCCGCCGACAGCGGCAGTGTCAAGTTCGCCGCGAGCGATGCGCTGCAGGAGCGCATCCAGGCCACCTTCCTGCAGCTCGACGGCTTGGGCGCCACGCGCAAGTCCATCGACGCGGGACGGCTCGGCCGTGAGCAGGCCGAGTCGGCGTACAACGAGGTCGCGGACTCCTTCGCCGAGATGTACGAGTCGGTGGCGTCACTCGACGACGAGGACATCGCGAAGGACGGGCGCCTTCTCGGCACGATGACCCAGGGCCGGGAGATGCTCGCCCGCGAGGACGCGCTGCTCGCCGGAGTCTTCGCGGCGGGACGGTTCACCGAGGCGGATCACGCCCGGTTCGTGACCCTCGTCGGCGCACAGCGTTACATCTTCGATCACACCGCGAGCGGCCTCCGCGACGAGGACCGCGCCGCCTATGAGGCGTGGACCAAGAGCCGCGCGGTGGCCGCCATGCGCAACCTGGAAGACCTGCTGATCCAGGGCAGGCAGGTGGAGCGCCCGCTGACCATCAGCGACGCGCAGTGGCGCGCGGTGGCCGAGCCCGCCCTCACGAACATCCAGAAGGTGATCCTCGACGGTGGTGACCGGCTCGTCGAACGCGCGATGCCGATGGCCATCGGCGTCGTCCTCCGCCTGGTCCTCGCCGGACTCCTCGGTCTCTTCGCCGTCGTCGCGTCGATCATCCTGTCGATCACCACGGCCCGTGCCCTGGTCCAGCAGCTGGAGAAGCTCCGCGACGCGGCGCTCGAACTCGCCCACGAGCGGCTTCCCAGCGTCGTGTCCAGGCTCGGTCACGGCGAGAAGGTGGACGTCGCCCTGGAGGCGCCGCCCCTCCAGTTCGGCGGCGACGTCATCGGCCAGGTGGGCCAGGCGTTCAACACCGTCCAGGAGACCGCGATCCGGACCGCGGTCGAAGAGGCCGAGCTGCGGCAGAGCATCCGCGACATCCTGCTCAGCCTCGCCCGCCGTACGCAGTCTCTGGTCCACAGGCAGCTCACCCTGCTCGACGTCATGGAGCGGCGCGAGAACGACGAGGCCGAGCTGAGGGACCTGTTCCGCGTCGACCACCTGGCCACGCGAATGCGGCGCAACGCCGAGAACCTCATCGTCCTCTCCGGCGCGTCCCCCGCCCGCGCGTGGCGCCGCGCGGTCCCGATGGTCGACGTCGTACGCGGCGCGCTCGCCGAGGTCGAGGACTACACCCGGGTCACCGTGCTCCCCATGGGAGACGTCGAACTGACCGGACGCGCGGTCGGCGACGTCATCCACCTGCTCGCCGAGCTGATCGAGAACGCCGTCTCGTTCTCCCCGCCGTACACGATGGTCCAGGTGAGCGGGCAGCTCGTCGCCAACGGGTACGCCATCGAGATCGAGGACCGCGGCCTCGGCATGTCCGAGGAGGACCTGGCGGTGACCAACGAGCGGATCGCCGATCCGCCCGAGTTCAACCTGTCGAGCACGGCCCGCCTCGGCCTGTTTGTGGTCAGCAAGCTGGCCGAGCGGCACGGCATCCGGGTGGTGCTGAAGAGCTCGCCGTACGGAGGGACGACAGCGATCGCCTTGCTTCCGCACGAGTTGATGGGCGACGGAGCCAACCCGCAGAGCCCGTCCGAGCCCGTGTCCGCCGAGCAACTCGTCAACGACGGCCGCGCGGCGCGTGACGAGGCGCAGGGACCCCCGTTCCCCGTTTCGCGCATCGCGCTGGTGGGCGGGCGCGAGCCCTCCGTCCAGGCGGTGCGCACGATCCACGACTCCACCGCTTCCACCGCTTCCCCCGCTCCGGGGACGGTCACCGGCCCCCTCCCGGGACCGCGGCCGGATCCGGCGTCGGCGCCGTACTCACACGAGCCGCAGGGACCGTCCCAGGATCTGCCGCCCGGCCCGCCCGCGGGATCGCCGTCCGAGCCGTCCTACACGCCGTCCGGCCTGCCGTTCCGCGTCCCCCAGGCGAGCATCGCCCCGGCGCTCCGTGACGACTCCCCGGTCGCCGCGGGCGGGGAGAACGACGACGACGATCGTTCCCCCGAGGAGATCCGCAAGATCATGGGCTCGTTCCAGAGCGGAACCCGGCGCGGCAGGTCCGAGGCGTCCAAGCTGGCCGGCGACGACACGGGCCCCTTCGACGATCGGCCGTCGGCGTGACCCCGCCGCCCACCCGCCGTTCACCCCGCCATAAGGAGATCTACCGGTGACGCAGAAGACCAGCGCTTCCGCCGACCTGGCCTGGTTGCTTGACGACCTGGTCGGGCGGGTGAGAGAAGCCGAACACGGCATCGTCCTGTCCACGGACGGATTGCTGATGGCGTCGTCGGAGGGGCTGAGCGTCGACGACGCCGAACACCTGTCCGCGGTGGCCGCCGGGGTCCAGAGCCTCGCCCGCGGCGCCAGCGAGCGGTTCGGCGGCGGCACGGTACGCCAGACCATCATCGAGATGAAGTCGGCCTACCTGATCGTCAGCGTGGCCGGTCCCGGCGCCTGCCTCGCCGTGCTGTGCTCGCAGGACGCCGACGTCGGTCTCGTGGCGTACGAGATGGCCATGCTCGTCGTCCGGGTCGGACAGTATCTGACCTCTCCCGCGCGAACCGCCGAACCTGCTGCCAGGAGTGAAGCACCGCGATGAACATGGAGCGAAGTCCCGGAGAATTCAACGAGGAATGGCTGCTCGACGAGCCGACCGTGCGCCCGTACGTGATGACGCGCGGCCGCACCGACGCGAGGGGCAAGTTCGACCTCGTGACCATCGCGGTGACCATCCGCTCCACCACCGGAGCGGAGGTCGGCCTCGACCCGGAGCACCTCGTCATCGCCAGGCTGTGCCGGCGGCCCCTGTCCGTGGCGGAGATCGCCGCGCACATGGACCTGCCCGCCGGGATCGTACGCGTGCTCCTCGGTGACCTGCTCGAAAAGGGTTTCGTCGCCGTGCAGCAACCCCAACCGGAGACGGACGTGCTGGACGAGAGAACTTACAGGGCGGTGCTCGATGGCCTCCGGGCGCTCTGACGCGCCGAAGCTGCCCAAGGCGATCAAACTGCTGGTCGCGGGTGGTTTCGGGGTCGGCAAGACCACCATGGTGGGCGCGGTGTCGGAGATCCGGCCGTTGCGCACGGAGGAGACCCTCACCGACCGCAGCGTGGGCGTCGACGACCTGTCCGGCGTGGAGGCCAAGAACACCACCACCGTGGCGATGGACTTCGGCCGCATCACCATCGGCGACGAGTTCATGCTCTACCTGTTCGGCACTCCGGGACAGGAGCGGTTCTGGTTCGTCTGGGACGAGCTGGCCCGCGGCGCCCTCGGCGCGGTGGTGCTGGCGGACACCCGCAGGCTCGCGGACTGCTTCCCCTCCGTGGACTACTTCGAGCGCCGCGGCACGCCGTTCGTGGTGGCGGTCAACTGCTTCGACGGCTCGCCGCAGTACGACCTGGACGAGGTGAAGCTCGCGCTGAACCTCGGGCCCGAGGTCCCGGTGCTGCTGTGCGACGCGCGCAGGCGCGAGTCCGGCAAGGAAGTGCTGATCGCCCTGATCAAGCACGCGTACGGCAGGCGGCCGGCGGCGGTCAAGGAGACGTCGGCCACCTGACCGCGTCCGTCGCGGTGGCCGTGCCCGACACGGTCACCGTCCGTGACATGACGTGATCCGCCAGGTAGGAACGCGGGCATGACCATGCCGCGGCTCACCCTGTTCGCCGTCATCCTCACCTTCGGTACGGGAGCGGTGGACGCGGCGGCCTACATCCGGCTCGGCGGGGTCTTCAGCAGCGTGATGACCGGGAACCTGGTCCTGGCCGGATACGCCATCAGCAGCACGACGCTCAGCATGGCGCTCCACACGGCGGTCGCGTTCGCGGGATACATCATGGGCACCGCGCTCGGCACGCGCATCGCGGGCCGCCCCCGGCCGGACGAACCGATCTGGCCGGACAGGGTCACCACGACCCTGGCGGTCGAACTGGTCGTCATCGCGTGCTTCAGCGTCGGCTGGGAGATGACCGGAGGGAACCCCGCGATCTTCGCCGAGCACGTCCTGCTCGCGCTCTCGGCGCTGGCCATGGGCATGCAGAGCGCGGCGATGCGCGGCCTCGGCGGGCACGCCGCCCTGTCCACGACGTACCTGACCGGGACCCTGACCGGGGTCGTCGCCGCCCTGCTCACGCCGCGGGACGGCACGCGCTTCGACCTGCGCGGCATGGCCATGCTGGCCGCCCTCACCGGCGGCGCCGCCTGCGGGACCACGCTCATCGCCGTCGCCCCCTCTCTCTTCCCCGCCATCCCCCTCAGCACGCTCACGCTGGTCGTCGTGGCCGCCCGGATCACCGGGCCGACGGGCGCCGGCGCCGGGTGAATCCGCCCTGGCACGGGGGCGCGGCCGGAGGAAGAATCGTAGGGAGAACCCATGCGATGGTTGGAGGTCACCGTGCCAGAGGGACCGGAGAGCGGACAGCCGCCCGAGACCGTGGTGCGCGAGCCCGCACAGGACGCCCACGAGTACACCGTCGACCGGGTCAGGGACGTGACCCGCGAAGGCAAGATCGTGCTGGAGACCGGCGCCAAGGGAGTGGACACCGCGTTCCGGCAACTCTTCCCCACGACGTACGACCTCGTGCTCGATCACCCCGAGACCACGAAGACCTCCGAGGACGAGTAGCCCCGCATGGGCGGTTCGCTCCGTGTTTGCCTCGGGCGGGACAGGGCACCGAGAGCCTGAGAGTCCCGCCCGCCGCCCACCCGGCGCCGCCGGCGGAAGTCACGCAGCGACGCGGCCGCACGCGAGCGGCCTTCGCGCTGGACCGAGCTGGTGGGAGAGTATGAGCCGCCTGCGCGACGTCAACTGGACCGACGCCCTGAGCTACGTCGTTCCCGTGCTCGCGGTCCTGACGCTGGGGCTCGCGTGGGGGCGCGTCCTGGCGCCCTTCGTCGTGGTCGTCGTCGCCTGCCTGCTGGCCGGGGCCGTGCTGTCCGCCGTCCATCACGCGGAGGTGGTCGCGCACCGGGTGGGCGAGCCGTTCGGGTCGCTCGTCCTCGCGGTGGCGGTGACGGTCATCGAGGTGGCGCTGATCGTCAGCATGATGCTGTCCGCCGGAGGGGAGACGTCGTCGCTGGCCCGCGACACCGTCTTCGCGGCGGTGATGATCACATGTAACGGCATCGTGGGTCTGTCCCTGCTCGTCGCCACGCTGCGGCGCAGGGTGGCCGTGTTCAACGCCGTCGGAACCGGTGGCGCGCTGGCCACCGTCGCGACCCTCGCCACGATGTGCCTGGTGCTGCCCACCTTCACCACGACCGCACCGGGGCCGGCCTTCTCACCGCCGCAGCTGGCCTTCGCCGCCGTCGCCTCGCTCGCGTTGTACGTGCTGTTCGTGGTCACCCAGACGATCCGGCACCGTCAGGCGTTCCTGCCGATCACGACGGAGGGGGAGGTCATCGCCGTCGACGAGCACGCCGAGCCGCCGTCGCCCCGGATGACCGCGGGGAGCCTCAGCCTGCTGCTGGTGGCGCTGGTCGCCGTCGTCGGGCTGGCGAAGGTCGAGTCGCCCGCCATCGAGACGGCGGTCCGGGCGGTCGGGCTGCCGCAGTCCGTGGTGGGCGTCGTCATCGCGTTGCTGGTGCTGCTGCCGGAGACGATCGCCGCCGTGCGGGCCGCCCAGAGGGATCGGGTGCAGATCAGCCTCAACCTCGGGTTCGGCTCCGCCATGGCGAGCATCGGGCTGACCATCCCGACCATCGCCGTCGCGTCGATCTGGCTGGGCGGGCACCTGCTGCTCGGCCTCGGGCCCATGCAGATCGTGCTGCTGGCCCTCACAGTCGCGGTGGCGACCCTCACGGTCGTCCCCGGGCGGGCGACCCTGCTCCAGGCCGGGGTCCACCTGGTGCTGTTCGCCGCGTTCCTCTTTCTCGCGATCAGCCCGTGAGGGCTCGCCGCCGATCCGTACAGGGGACCGGCGGCGAGGTCTCGACCCGGCCTCGCGGGTGACCGTCCAGAGGGACCTCCGGAGGGACTTCTGGAGGGACTTCTAGAGGGAACGGCCCTCGGCGGCGTGGATACGGCGGCGGTGGTCGGCGAACACCTCGTCGTTCGACGCGACCGTGGCGCCGGGAACCGTCGGCGAGACGAACGTCGGCACGACCACACCCCGGCTCGCCAGGACGGCCGCCGTGCGGGTCACGATCTCGTGGCTCACGACGCAGGCCACGACCGTGGACGCGCCGCCGACCGGGCGGTCCCAGCCGTCCACCTCGACGACCGCGTCCTGCACGGGAACGCCGGTGTCGACGGTGATGTCGCAGATCTCGGCGATCCGCTGCCCGGAGGAGTGCTCGGCCGGGCGCTCCAGGTTGGCGACCGAGGTCACCGCGACCGTGAACAGCCCACGCTTGGCCGCGTACATGGCCGCCTCGACGGGGGCGGCGTTCCGCCCGCCGTGGGAGTACACCACCATGACGTCACCGGCCGCGAGCGGCTCGTGGTCCAGGTACTGCTGGACGTATCCCTCGGTGCGCTCCAGCCACAGCAACTCGCGCACACCGCCGGGGCCGAGCACGTTGTGCCACATCAGCCGGGGGTCCGTCAGCGGGTGGATGCCCGCGAAGCTGCCGTAACGCGGGAAGGCGTCCATGGTCGGGATCACGGAGTGGCCGCTGCCGTAGAGGTGGATCAGTCCGTCGTTCTGGATGGTGTCCGCGCAGCGCGCGGCCACCGTGTTCAACGCCTCATCCTGGGTCGAGACGAGCCGGTCAAGGATGTCGATCAGGGTTCGGGTGTAGTTCACGGTGCTTCCTTTCATGGGTGGAGTCACGGATCGGATCACTGGATGTGGTCACGGGTTGCGCAGCGCCAGCCGTACGCGGTAACGATCGCCACGCATGACGCTGCGGACGTATTCGAAGGGGCCGTGGACGTCGAAGGTCAGCCGCTCGACGTAGAAGGCGTGGGCGCCGGGAGCCACGCCCAGGGTGGAGGCGTCCTCGTCCAGCACTCCGCCGACTGTGAAGGTCTCGATCGCCTCGCGCGGGACCAGCCCGTAGGTCTCCCTGAGTACCTGGTAGAGCGACCTGTCCGTGAAGTCGAGTTCGGCGATGCCGGGGAACCGTTCGAGGGGGAGCAGGGCGGTCTGCACCCCGACCGGACGCGAGCCGTCGGTCCTGAGCCGCCGCAGGCGCAGTACCGCCGCGTCCGGAGGCGACGGCATCTCAGGCGGCAGCCCGGCCTCCTCCGCGGTGACGACGCTCTGTTCCAGGACCCGGCCGCCCGACGTGTGACCGAGATCGGCCAGCTCGGCGGTGAAGGAGGTGACCCCCCGGGCCCCGGCGGTCAGGCTCATGTCGCGGACGAACGTGCCCCGGCCCTGCTCGCGTACGAGCGCGCCGCGGTCCACCAGCCGGGCGAGCGCCTGCCGGACCGTGACTCTGCTGACGCCGTACGCCTTGCCGAGTTCCTCCTCGGTGGGCAGCCGCTCTCCGGCCAGCCACTCGCCCTCGTCGATCCGCTGCTGCAGGCTCCGCTCGACCTGCAGGTAGAGCGGGACTCCCGAGGTGGAATCCAGAGCCTTCACGATCATTCCGTCTCCAATCGGGCGGTGAGGAGCGCGCCCACGACCCCCGCGCGTGAGCCGAGCTCCGCCGCGCGCACGGGAACCCGGCCGCCGTCAGGAGAGGCGAAGCGGGCGACATGGCGGTCCAGCAGCGGTCCGAGGACGTCCATCGCGTCCGCCAGCCCGCCGCCGATCAGGATCACATCAGGATCGATCACGCTGGCGAGTGCCGCCACGCCACGGGCGAGTCGTACGGCGTAGCGGTCGAGCTCCGCGGCCGCCCGCTCGTCACCGCCACGTGCGGCGGCCACCAGCGCGGGGCCGCCCGGCAGCGCCGACCCCGACGCCACCTGCTCGAACGGCCCGTGAACGGGGTCGAGTGCCGGGCCGGGGTGGGGTGCCGGGCC